>CAVDJG010000026.1:0-13106 GCA_963609005.1 Acidaminococcaceae bacterium | reverse complement strand
CTTGTCAAGAACCCCCTCTGCCTTGGCTGCATGATAATCAAGACCGAGGGTGCCGACGGCCAAATCTCAGGCGCGCTCAGCACCACCGGCGACACACTGCGTCCGGCTCTGCAAATCATCAAGTGCGCACCCGGCGTCACCTGCGTCAGCGGAGCAATGCTGCTCCTCACCCACGAGCACCAGTATGGCGACGATGGCATCATCGTCATGGGCGACGTTGCCGTGACACCCGTCCCCACTGCCGAGCAGCTCGCTCAGATTGCAGTGTGCACCGCTCAGACGGCGCGTTCGGTGGCCGGCGTTGAAGACCCGCGCGTGGCAATGCTCAGCTTCTCCACCAAAGGATCGGCCAAGCACGAGGTGGTTGACAAGGTGGTTGAGGCCACACGCATAGCCCACGAGATCGCACCCGACCTCAAACTCGACGGCGAGCTGCAGGCCGATGCCGCACTCGTGCCCGCAGTGGGCGAGAAGAAAGCTCCCGGCAGCGCCATAGCAGGCCACGCCAACGTGCTCGTTGTGCCTTGCCTCGAGGTGGGCAACATCTCCTACAAGCTCGTGCAGCGCCTCGGCGATGCCCTCGCCATAGGCCCCATTCTGCAAGGCATCGCCCGTCCTGTCAACGATTTGTCGCGCGGCTGCTCTGTTGACGACATCTACTACATGGTGGCCATCACGGCATGCCAGGCTATGGATGCAAAGAAATGATGCGCCGCAATAACCCGAAAATTAAAAATCAAAACTTGAAAAAATGAAAATTCTTGTTTTAAACTGTGGAAGTTCTTCCATAAAGTACAAGCTTTACAATATGGACGACGAGTCGGTATTGGCTCAGGGCGGTGTTGAGCGCATCGGCCTCGACGAGGCGTTCATCAAGATAACGCTCGCAAGCGGCGAGAAGAAAATCATCATGCACGACATGCCCGACCACAAGGAGGGCGTGAACTTCGTGTTCAAGTGCCTGCTCGACCCCGAGATTGGTGCTATAAAGAGCCTCGACGAGATTGATGCCGTGGGCCACCGCATTGTGCAGGGAGGCGACCTCTACGAAAAGAGCGTCATCGTTGACAAGTCGGTTGAGGACGGCATCGAGAGCCTCTGCGACCTCGCACCGGTGCACAACGCCGGCCACTTGAAGGGATTGCGTGCCGTTGACAAGCTCATGCCCGACGTGCCGCAGGTGTGCGTGTTCGACAATGCGTTCCACAGCACCATGCCCGACTATGCTTATCTCTACGCCATCCCCTACGACCTCTACAAGAAATATCATGTGCGCCGTTACGGATTCCACGGAACGAGCCACCGCTATGTGTCGCAGCGCGTGTGCGAATATCTCGGACGCGACATCAACACCCAGCGCATCATCACCTGCCACATTGGCAACGGTGCCTCGGTGTCGGCCGTGAAGTTCGGCAAGTGTGTCGATACGTCAATGGGCCTCACCCCGCTCGCAGGCGTGATGATGGGTAGCCGCAGCGGCGACATCGACCCGTCGGCAGTGACATTCCTCATGGAGAAGACCGGCATGAAGCCGCAGGAAATGGCCGACTTCCTCAACAAGAAGAGCGGCGTGCTCGGCATCACCGGCATTTCGAGCGACATGCGCGAGATTGAAAGCGCTGCCGCCGAGGGCAACGAGCGTGCACAGCTCGCCCTGAAGATGTACAACTACCGCATAAAGAAATACATAGGTGCCTATGCTGCTGCAATGGGCGGCGTTGACATCATCGTTTGGACAGCCGGAGTGGGCGAGAACCAGGTGGGCACTCGCCTCGAGTCTTGCTCGGGTCTGGAATTCCTCGGCGTGAAGATGGATGCCGAGGCCAACAACGTGCGCGGCGAGGAAGCCATAATCTCGGCTCCCGACTCAAAGGTTACGGTGTGTGTCATCCCCACCGACGAGGAGGTGATGATTGCACGCGACACTATGGCACTGCTCAAGAAATAGGCGCGCAACACGCGTTCTTACCCAAAACGGGGGCACAGCCGGCATCATGCCGGGTCTGTGCCCCCGTTGTCGCATAATAAAAAATTCAAGTTTAGGATTTAGAAATTATGCAGAGTTTGCCACCTTCGGGGACATACCACGAGCGTAAATCCGAAACTTGAGTAATAAAGAAAAGGCGCAGGCTCCATTGCGGAACCTGCGCCTTGCCTATGATTTGTGTGGATTAGAGTTCAAACTTGTAGCCCAGCGTGATGTTGAATACGCTGTTGGCAGAGTCGCCTCCGTCAAACACCTTGGTGCAGCCGAAGTTGTAGCGGGCATCGAGCACAACATTGCTGTACTCGTAGCTCAGACCAATGGGGATAGAGAAGTCGAACGACTTGGCGGTGCTTGCATTGGCAGTGGCACTATTGCCGCCTGATTTCACCTTGATTTTGTCGCTCACATTGAAGGCGGGCTGTATACCGAGTTTCACGGCCAGACCCTTCACAACGTACACGTTGGCAAGGATAGGAACGTTTACGTAGTCGAGCTGCTGGGTTGTGGTAGCTGTCTGTCCCAGTACAGTATTTTCTTTTTTGTTGCCCTGCATAGCGTAGAGCACGCCTGCGCTGATGCTGAAAATGTCGGTAGCCTGATATTCGGCTTCAACACCTGCCACCACGCCTAAGCGCGGATCGGCACCGTCGCTCTTTGTGAGGCTTGCTATGCTGAGACCCACTTTGGGCTGAAAGGTGAATGCGCCCACTGCATGCTGTGCGAATGCTGCTGCCGATGAAAGCATGACTGCAGCCATAAGGATAATCTTTTTCATTTCAATTGTAATTATTGAGTTAAACCTTTGGCCGGTTGCAAACCGACCGTTAACATTTGCAAAGGTATGGCTATTTTGAATAGCAGCAAAACTTTTTCGATATAAAAATTCTCCTATTTTTCCCTGTTGTTGTCCCGACGGGCAACTGAAACGGCACTTTTCTCCCGCGGCTTATATATAATAATGTGTAGGCTGACGGCCGGACGAATATTTCTCCAATTCAGTTTTTTTGCGTATTTTTGTGCCGTTATGGCAGAAAGAGAAACTTCATTGCGTGAGCGCTCGCGTGTTGACCTGCGCGAGCCACGCCGCTACAAGGTTATAATTCACAACGACGACTTCACCACCATGGACTTTGTGGTGAAGGTGCTTACCGTCGTGTTCTTCAAGACTGCGGCCGAGGCCGAACGTCTCATGCTCGACGTGCACAACCATGGCAGCGCGGTTGTGGGTGTCTACACTTGCGATGTGGCCTGTTCAAAGGTGCGCAAAGCCACTGCCATGGCGCGTGCCGAGGGATTCCCGTTGCGCCTTGAGTGCATGCCTGAATGAATGTCTTACAGTAACAACGTAACCGATGAATTTAAGCGAGAGTCTTTCAAAGGCAATAAACGATGCGGTTGAGATGTGCCGCAATGAGAGGTGTGAGTTTGTCACGCCCGAACATGTGCTTTATGCACTCACCATGCAGCCGCAATTTATCGAGGCTTCAGCCGCCGTCATGGTGGACAGCGGCGACGTGCGTGCTGCGCTCGGCGGGTGGCTCGTGCGTTGCGGGCGCGTGCCCGACGACATTAGATGCGACATTGAGGCGTCGGTGCAGCTTGAGACCGTGCTCGATGAAGCTGCGCAACGCGCTGCCTCGGCCGAAAACGGCGTGGCCGGTGTGGCGCATGTGGTTGAAGCAATGTTTGGTTTGCCCGACTCAATGGCCGCCAACGTGCTCGGCCGCTTTTTCGGCGACGTGCGTGCTGAGTTCCTCAGCAGTCTTGTCGATGCCTATTCCGACGGCAACGACGGTGCAAATCCTGATGCTGAGGAGCGTGCCCAGTGGCGTGCGTTTGTGACATGTCTCAACGAAACCTATCAAGACCACAACCCGCTGATAGGGCGCGAAGCCGAACTTGAACGCACCATACAGGTGCTCTGCCGCAGGGAAAAGAACAATCCGCTGCACATTGGTGAAGCCGGAGTGGGCAAGACCGCCCTCGCCTACGGGCTCACGGCCCGCATAGAGGAAGGGCGTGTGCCCGAAAGACTGCGCGGTTGCAGGGTGTATCTCATGGACATGGGCACGATGGTGGCCGGGGCACAGTTTCGCGGCGATTTCGAAAAACGCATGAAACGCGTTATCGACGGCATTGCGGCAGAAGGCCGTGGCATAGTGTATATCGACGAACTGCACAACATCGTGGGGGCCGGCAACGCGGGGGGCGACAGTGCCCTCGACGCTTCAAACTTGCTGAAACCCTACCTCGAGGGCGGCACGGTGCGCTTCATTGGGTCCACCACTTACGAGGAATACAACCGTTATCTTGCCAAAAACAAGTCGCTCGTGCGCCGTTTCCAGCAAATCGACATCGCCGAACCGTCGGTGG
Source organism: Acidaminococcaceae bacterium (assembly GCA_963609005.1). GTDB lineage: Bacteria > Bacteroidota > Bacteroidia > Bacteroidales > Bacteroidaceae > Prevotella. Next base: position 8,746 of record CAVDJG010000026.1, on the reverse strand, counting down.
AAGAGGCTGTGAAGATTGTAAACGGCCTGAAAGCATCCTATGAGCAGTTTCACGGCGTGACTTACTCGCCCGGCAGCATCGACTTCGCCGTGCGCGCTACGGCGCGCCACATGACCGGCCGGTGCCTGCCCGACAAGGCTATCGACCTTATCGACGAGGCCGGAGCCTACCGCGAAACCCATCCTACACGCCATCGTAGGCAAACGGTTGACAAGGCCCTCATGGGCGACATTCTCTCGCGTATGTGCCGAATCGATGCCGCCGCGTTGCGCGAAACCGACAACAGCCGCCTCGCAACGCTCGAAGCCGACATGCACCGTCGCATCTTCGGGCAAGACAAGGCAGTGGCTCAGGTGGTGGAGGCAGTGGAAATGTCGAAGGCCGGGCTTGCCGACGACGGCAAACCCATGGCATCGCTGTTGTTCGTTGGGCCAACGGGAGTGGGCAAGACCGAGGTGGCACGCACGTTGGCCGAGCTTCTCGGCGTGGGACTTGTGCGTTTCGACATGAGCGAGTATGCCGAGGAGCACACCGTGTCGAAACTCATCGGCGCGCCGTCGGGCTATGTGGGCTACGAAGACGGTGGCCTGCTTGTGGCCGCAATACGCAAGAAGCCAAACTGCGTGTTGCTGCTTGACGAGATAGAAAAGGCTCACCCAAAGGTGTTCGACATCCTGCTGCAGGTGATGGACTATGCTACTCTTACCGACAACAGGGGGCAGAAGGCCGATTTCCGCAACGTAATCATAATCCTTACATCGAATGCCGGGGCGCAATATGCTTCGCAGGCAAGCGTGGGGTTTGCCTCCGGCGTGTCGCGCGGAACGGCCATGCTCGCGCAGGTGAAGCGCACGTTCAAGCCCGAATTTCTCAACCGCCTCATGCAGACAGTGGTGTTCAACGACATGACACGCAGCATGGCGGCACTCATTCTCGACCGTAAGCTCGGCTGCCTCGCCGACAAGCTGGCCGCACGCAAGGTCACGGCGCACATCTCCGAAGGTGCGCGCAACTGGCTGCTCGACCGTGGGTTCAGCCCGGTCTACGGCGCGCGTGAACTCGACCGCGCTATTGCCGCAAACCTTAAACCACTGCTCATGCGTGAGATATTGTTCGGGTCGCTCGCCATGGGTGGCCACATCGCCGTCGAGGCCGACGGCGACAAACTGAAATTGCAGCCATGGTGTGGAGAATAGGTAAGGAACTGGTTTTCCCCGACCCGCGTCAGGGGGACCCCGACGGACTTTTCGCCGTGGGCGGCGACCTCTGCACCGACCGTCTGTTGCTTGCCTACAGCAACGGCATATTCCCGTGGTATGCATTCCGCTGGTATGATGAAATACATTGGTATTGCCCAATGTCGCGCTTTGTGATATTCCCTTCCGAGATACATGTGTCGCACTCTATGCGCACACTGTTGCGCAAACACCGCTATGATGTGACGTTCAACACCGATTTCGAGGGCGTCATAGCCCAGTGTGCCAAGCTGCGCGACGCCGAGGATGGCGCATGGCTCGGCAACGACATGGTGCAAGCCTACACCGAACTGCACAGGCAGGGCTTCGCGGCGAGTGTGGAGGTGCGCGACGGAGAAAGGCTCGTGGGCGGGCTTTATGGCGTTGCCATAGGCCGTTGCTTCTTCGGCGAAAGCATGTTCTCGCTTGTACCGAGTGCAAGCAAGATTGCGCTTGTGGCTCTCGCCAGATACATGTCGCAGAACGGTGGCGCGCTCATCGACTGCCAGTTTGAAACCCCTCACCTGCGCTCAATGGGCGGACGCCACATCAGCTACGACGAATACATGGCCATACTGAATGCCGACTGACGCGCTGCTGCGCCGTGCCTTGCGCGGCGGCATATACGAAAATAGGGCGACAACATGCGGCCTTTGCTTGGCCTTTCATGTTGTCGCCCTTTTATGCTGCGCGCGCAGTGGTTGCGTTTGCAGTTTGCGTGATGTTATGTCTTGCTGATTATCTGTGCTCGGTGTACACCTCCTGTAACGCTTGCTCTGTGAGAGTTGTTGTGAAAATGCGTTGCGCAGCGATTATTCCTCGTTGGCACGGAGCTTCTGTACATAGACAGCGTGTTCCATCTTGAGTCTCTTCAATACCGACGGCTTGTTGTACTGCTGGCGTGCGCGCAACTCCTTAACAACACCTGTCTTCTCGAATTTTCTCTTGAACTTCTTGAGAGCTCTTTCAATGTTCTCACCGTCTTTAACTGGTACAATAATCATTTTTTGTCGTTTTTGTTTTAATTGTTATACATGTGTGCCACAGCCTGTGCTGCGGTTTACGGGTGCAAAATTACGCATTATTTGCCAACCCTCCAACTTTTCGGTCCTGTTTTTTGGCTTTCGGCATGATTTTGAGCCTGTTCAGGGCCTTTGCCTGTGGTGCGGACAACAAAAAAGCAGCAATACACCTTGCGGTGACATTGCTGCTTTTCGTCGTCGTTGGCGACGCGTCAGGGGCGGCGCTTATTTGCCGTGGTGCTCGTCTGAAACGGTCAACTTCTTGCGGCCATGGGCGCGGCGGGAAGCCAATACGCGACGACCATTCTTTGTAGCCATTCTCTCGCGGAAGCCGTGCTTGTTCACTCTTCTTCTGTTGTGAGGCTGAAATGTTCTTTTCATCTTGTGTATTATTTATTTATTGTTATTGTCCACACTTTGGGCTGCAAAATTACTCAATTATTTTCAAACAACCAAAAAATAGCATTCATTTGGGACAAATATTTAGTTTTTTTCCAAAATGCAGCCCGATAATGGCGCAAAAGGCGGGCGAAAAGACAAAAAAAACGGGCAACCGTTACTTTTTATGCGTGATTTTCAGTAACTTTGCAGCGCTTTTTACAACCGCAACGAATATTGCAAACAACAAATATAAACAAAAAACAATGATTAATTCACAAGACATCAAGATGGGAACATGCATCCGCATGGATGGCAAACTGTTCTTCGTCATCGACTTCCTGCACGTAAAGCCGGGTAAAGGCAATACTTTCATGCGCGTGAAACTGAAGAACGTTGTTGACGGACGCGTGCTGGAGCGCCGCTTCGACATCAGCGAGAAGCTCGAGGACGTGCGTGTGGAGCGCCGCCCATACCAGTATCTCTACAAAGAAGGTGAAGACTACATCTTCATGAACCAGGAGACATACGACCAGATTCCTATCGCCCACGACCTCATCACCGGTGTCGATTTCATGAAGGAAAGCGACGTGATTGAAGTTGTTTCCGATGCCACCACCGAGACGGTGCTCTTCGGCGAGATGCCTGTGAAGACCGTATTGCGCGTGACACACTCTGAGCCGGGCATAAAGGGCGACACCGCCACCAACACATTGAAGCCTGCAACTCTTGAGACCGGCGCCGAGATACGCGTGCCTCTGTTTGTAAACGAGGGCGACCTCGTGCAGGTTGACACACGCGACGGAAGCTACCTGCAGCGCGTAAAGGAATAATACAACCGCAATAGAGCGAAAAGGTAAAAAAGCAGAACGACGGCCGTGGCATGGTGCCCGGGCTTCATTTGCTTTTTTACCTTTTTTCGTTTGCTTTCGTTGCCCGGGCTTTTTCTCTTCTTCTTTTTTATTGTTCAACCACGTTCCTGCCTATGACCTACAGCATTATAATCCCAGTTTACAACCGTCCCGACGAGGTTGACGAGCTTCTTGCCTCGTTGGTGCGTCAAAGTGTGCGCGACTTCGAGGTGATTGTCGTTGAGGACGGTTCGCAAATAACATGCCGCGACGTGTGCGGCAAATATTCGGGCCAACTCGACCTGCACTATTATGAAAAGCCCAACTCCGGTCCCGGGCAGAGCCGCAACTACGGCGTGGAGCGCGCGCAGGGCGAGTATGTGATAATACTCGACAGCGACGTCGTCTTGCCCGACGGTTATCTCGCTGCCGTGAGCAGCGAGCTGAAGCGCCGGCCGGCCGACGCTTTCGGCGGCCCCGACAGTGCCCACGACTCGTTCACGCCCACACAGAAGGCCATATCCTACTCAATGACATCGTTCTTCACCACCGGCGGCATACGCGGCGGAAAGAAAAAGCTCGACAAGTTTTATCCGCGCTCGTTCAACATGGGCGTCAGACGCGACGTGTACAACCGCCTCGGCGGCTTCTCGAAGATGCGTTTCGGCGAGGACATCGATTTCAGCATACGCATATTCAAGGCCGGATGCAGTTGCCGACTGTTTCCCGAGGCATGGGTGTGGCACAAGCGCCGCACCGATTTCCGCAAGTTCTACCGCCAGGTGTACAACTCTGGCGTGGCGCGCATAAACCTCTACAAGAAATATCCAGAGTCGCTCAAGATGGTACACCTGCTGCCCATGGTGTTCACTGTGGGCATGGTGCTGCTCGCCCTTGCGCTCGTTGTTGGTGTCGTGCTCGCCGTGGCGGCCACCGGAGGGTGCGCCCGTGCAGCGGGTCTTGCACTGTGCCTTGTGGCCATATTGCTACCCGCGATATATTCTGCGATTATCCTTGTCCACTCGTCATGTCTCAACCACAGTTTGCTGATAGGCATGCTTAGCGTGCGCGCGGCCTTCACGCAACTCATGGGCTACGGCTTCGGGTTCATCGACGCGTGGTGGCGGCGTTGTGTGAGAGGCAAGGACGAATTCTCGGCATTCGAGAAAACATTCTATAAATAGGTAAGGTGCGATGACCGGCAGAGACAAGCTCAACATAAACGAATGGGCCGAGGAAGACCGCCCGCGCGAGAAACTCATGGCCAACGGGGCGCAGGCACTGTCCGACTCGGAGCTGCTCGCCATTCTCATAGGGTCGGGATCACAGCGCGAGAGTGCCGTGGCACTCATGCAAAGGGTGCTCGGCGACTGCGGCAACAACCTCAACACGCTCGGCAAGATGTCGCTGCACGACCTCACACGCTATGTGGGCATAGGCGAGGCCAAGGCCGTGAGCATAATCGCGGCGTGCGAGTTGGGCAAGCGGCGGCAGCAGTCGCGGCCCGAGGAACGCCCGGCACTCGACTCGGCCGATGCCGTCTACGCCTATATGTTGCCCAAGATGCAGGACCTTGATGTGGAGGAGGCGTGGGCACTGTTCTTGAACAGGCGGCTGAGGCTTATAAAGGCAGAACGCATTTCGCACGGCGGTCTGAGCGAAACTGCCGTCGATGTGCGCGTGATAATGCGCGATGCTCTGCTCTGCAATGCCACTGCCGTGACGCTGGTGCACAACCATCCGTCGGGCAACTGCCGGCCGAGCGGCAACGACGACCGCATAACCGAAAGTCTGCGCGGGGCGTGCTCCACCATGCGCATTTATATGGTTGACCATGTAATCGTAAGCGACGGAGCATATTACAGCTATGCCGAGAGCGGAAGAATATAACCATGCCGCACTGTTGCGGCCGCGTTGTTGTTACTTGACGGCGGCGGAAAACGGCAAATAAAGTGAGCCGGGGCAACGCTTTTCAACTATTTTTGGCTATATTTGCAGTTAGGAAGGCGGCAATGCGGCCGCCTTCGCTAAAAAAGAAACCATCACCATTATGACACAACAGGAGAAAACAACCATAGAAGAACGCATCGTCGATGTGCTCAAGACAGTCTACGACCCCGAAATCCCGGTAAACATCTACGACCTCGGGCTTATCTACCGCATTGAGATGGCCGACGACGGGACGGTGGAGATAGACATGACGTTCACCGCACCGTCGTGCCCTGCCGCCGATTTCATACTCGAAGATGTGCGGCAGAAGGTGGACACGATAGAAGGAGTGAAGTCGGCACAGGTGAACCTCGTGTTCGAACCGGTGTGGGACCAGAGCATGATGAGCGAGGAAGCCAGGGTGGAACTCGGCTTCGACTGAGGCATAATGCTTGGTTTGCAATGGCGCCGCCATGCACCGTTGCGCAGAAAAGAAAAAAGAAGAAACATTAAAAAGCATTACTATGAAGAACGTGTATTTCCTTTCAGATGCCCATCTCGGTTCTTGGGCAATAGAGCACGGACGCACGCAGGAACGCCGTCTTGTGCGCTTTCTTGACAGCATAAAGACAAAGGCGTCGGCAGTGTATCTGCTCGGCGACATGTTCGATTTCTGGAACGAATGGCGCTTCACCGTGCCCAAGGGCTACACGAGGTTCCTGGGCAAGCTCTCCGAACTCACCGACATGGGAGTGGAAGTGCATTTCTTCACCGGCAACCACGACATATGGACCTACGGTTATCTTGCGCAGGAGTGCGGTCTTACGGTGCACACCAAGCCCGAGACGGTGGAGATAGCCGACAAGGTGTTCTATCTTGCCCACGGCGACGGGCTCGGCGACCCTTCGCGCACATTCAGAATGCTGCGGGGCGTGTTTCACAACCGCACCTGCCAGAAACTGTTCAATGCTCTGCATCCGCGATGGAGCATGTGGCTCGGCATGACGTGGGCCAAGCACAGCCGCCTCAAGCGCGCCGACGGCAAGGAACCGCCCTATCTCGGCGAGCAGCGCGAATTTCTCGTGCAATATGCCAAGCACTACATGAAGACACATGCCAATGTAGACTATTTCCTCTTCGGCCACCGGCATATTGAGCTCGACCTGTATCTTTCGAAGAAAACACGGCTCATGATTCTCGGCGACTGGATAACGCAGTTCACCTATGCCGTGTTCGACGGCGAGCACATGTTTCTCGAAGAATATGTCGAGGGCGAGAGTCGCCCGTGACAGAGCGTAGGTGACGTGCCGCGTGGCATGACATGTGGCAATACAGATAAACCGAAAAAGGTGTGTACCCGTTGTTGCGGAGTACACACCTTTTTTAGTATGTGTGCGCGTTGTCGCATTGGTTTTATTTCAGCATAGCCTTGCTTGTTGTGCCGTCGGCGTGGCGTAAGATGTTGAGTCCGCGCTTCGGGGCGTTGAGGTGGCTGCCGTCGGCCGAATAGTAGCCCACCACTTTCGATGCGTTGCGGCCTACGTTTGTGATGCCGGTGCTTGAACCCTTTATGGCACACTTGGCGGCATTCTCTATCTTACCGGTGCTCTTGTTGATGAGCAGGGCGCACACCGAGAGCTTCGACTTGTCTTGTATGAGGGAGTATTGCGAAACGTTGTCGAATGTGGCGGTGTGTGTTGTGGTCTCGCCTACGGTCATTGTAGAGGGCAGCGAGCCTTCGATGCCGTATTCCACACCTTGCGATGCTATTGCTACATGGTTGTATTCGAGTCCGTAGACGGGGTCAACCGGTTCTTTGAACTTGTCGAGTTCCTCGGGAGCATTCTCGTAAGACTGCCATTCGCTGTAGTTGTTCACCTGTCCCCAACTGTCGTTGCGCAGCCCGTCGGCGGTAAGCACATAGCCTACGGCATACTCGGTGCCTTCGGCAACAGCTATGCACGGCTCCACTTCGGTTGATATGCTTATGTTGTTCTGGTCGTCGTCCCATTTGGCCGACACGTCGATGCGCATGGTCGTGGTGTTGGCTTTCTCTATTTCAAACTGGTCCTCGCCTGAATATTCGTTTATCTTTTCCTTGCGGTTTACCCACAGCGACGGTTTGCTGGATCCCCACTTGCTTTCCATTGATGGATAGCTCTGTGTGTCGAGCGCGTCGCCGCAATGTATGGCAATGCCGATGAAATCGTCGGGATGCAAGCGCTGCAGCGACTCCATTATGGCTATGCCGCGCGGGCAGTACTGGCACCACAAGCCGGTGTAGTCTTCCACCACGACACGCTTTTCGGGTGTTTTCTCGATGGTGTAGCGTGTGATGTAGGTGTAGCCCACCGATGCCTCGTTGTATGCACCGTTCACCTCGTTGATTGAGAGTATCACGTCGGTTTGCCCCAGTTCGCTGCCGGGCTTGAGAAATGCTGCAAACTCGCCGGTGTCATAGCTTGCCAGCGGCGTGTCGAGATCGACGGTGAACGGGCCTTCGGTGGTTTGCGTGTCCATATAATACAATGTGTAAGTGAAATAGGATACACTTTCCGAACCCCAGTTTATGATTTTCACCCTTGCGGTGACACCGTCGCTTTTCGGACTGACGAACACTGCGCCGGCTGTCATGGGCGCGAGCGAATTGGTGGCGGCTTCTGCGCCTGTGCTCCAACCCGTGATGAAACTCAGCAGAAGGGTGAGGCAAAGCAGGAAATGTCTTCTTTTCATAGCATGCGTATTTTTGTAGTTAGTATATCGTTGCCGTTGTTGTGGGCGTAAGAAAAACGTGCACGGTGTGCCGCAACAAACCGTTGTGTTTTGCCGTGTGTTGCAAAGATAGGCAATTTTTCTTGCTTTATGCAGTTTTTCGCGCTTTTATTTTTGCAGTGTGCTTTCCGAAGAACTGTTTTCGGGCACTTGCTCGACATAGTTCACAAGCGAGTCGCGTCCGTTGAAGAGGTAGAAGCCCACGCGCACCACATTGCCTATTGCTGCGCTGCCCTTCACTTTCACATGGCGTGTCTTGCTATAGAATATGGTGTCGCGCCTTGACGGGTAGGACACGAGCTGCAGCATGGCACGTGTAGAGCCGCTGCCTATGTAGTAGATGCCGCTACTGTCTTTTTGCGCCGCCTGCACTTTCAGCTTGGCAGCGCGGCGTGCCGCCATCACCGAGGTGTCCTCGGGCTCGAACACGCTTGCCGCCACGGTGTCGCCATCGTCGGTGGGAGGCGGCACACGGCATCCCGTGGCCATGAATGCCGCTGTCAGCGTGACGGCAGCGGCCGATGTATAGAGCAATGATTTCATAGTTTTGTTATGATTC
>CAVDJG010000025.1:0-13457 GCA_963609005.1 Acidaminococcaceae bacterium | reverse complement strand
GCTATGACTGTTGCGCCCTTGCAGGGCTTTGTGCTCAACAATTCCCGCAAATGCGCATTTATGCGGTTGAATTTTGAACACCTTACAGGGGCAACATACAGTAAACCATAAATGATAAAGGCAAGCCCGGTGTCTCACCAAAAGCATGTAAAAACTGCCTTTCAATGCCTTACAGTGTCAGACAGTTTTTTTTTACCGGACACCAATATTTTTTTATTGTTGTTTGGCGTGCAGAAAACATGCCGCCTGCAAGCACACAAGCGTGAAAGCCCGGTATGGATAGCGCAAGATGCCGGTGGCGATGCATTTGGTGCGCATGCGTGCACCATACGGTGCACGTGCGTGGGGCTTTTGGCGTGCGCGGCATTCTTGCCGTTGCCGGCCTTGCATGCAGGCTGCGTTGGGCTGCGATGCAGTGCTATGCAAGCCGCAGACCGTCGTCGGCAATCGTGATGAGACGGCGTTTGTAGAGGTCGCCCACGGCGCGCTTGAATGTCTTTTTGCTCACATGGAAACGGTGCTTTATGTCTTCGGCATCGCTTTTGTCGCCCAGATCACAGTGTCCGCCGTGGTCTTTGAGGTATTGCAGCAGTTCTTCAGAGAAGTCGAGCGTCTGCTGCCGGCCCGTGGGCTGGAGTGTCACGTCAACCTTGCCGTCGGGCCGCACCGTGTTGATGTAGCCTTTGGTGCGGTCGCCGGTGTGTATGTAGCGGAACACCTGGTCTTCATACACGAGCCCGGGATAGCAGTTGTCGATAATCACCTTGAAGCCCATTTCGGTTTTTTGCCACACGAGCAGGTCAACTTCCTGCCCGTGCCTGAACATTGGCGCACGCTCGTCGAAATAGCGTTCTATCTTTGCCGAGGCCATGATGCGGTAGCTGTCGTCGTCGAGATGCACGTGCACGATGTAGCTTTCGCCTATCTCCATGCGTTTTTTCTGCTCGCGGAAGGGGCAGAAAAGGTCTTTCATAAGTCCCCATTTCAGGAAAGCCCCGTATTCGTTCACCCATGCCACCTCAAGGTAGGCGAAGTCGCCCACCTTGGCAAGCGGCCGTTCTGTCGTGGCCACGGGCCGTTCCTCGTTGTCGAGATATACGAATGTTTCTATCTGGTCGCCGGGCTTTATGCCTTCGGGCACATATCGTTTGGGCATGAGTATCTCGCCCTCGTCGCCTCCGTCGAGGTAGATTCCGAAATCCACCTCCTTTACCACGGTGAGCGTGTTGTAGTCTCCTAACTTTATCATTGCGGTTGCGTGTTTTGCTGTGGTGTTTCTGCCGTGCTGCTGTCTTCGCGTCGGCGTTCGCCGCACAGCAGTCCGTCGCGCATTGTTATGGTGCGGTCGGTTATGGCGGCGAGCTGCTCGTCGTGGGTGACGATTACGAATGTCTGCCCGAATTTGTCGCGCAGGTCGAAGAAGAGTTTATGCAGTTCGGCCTTGTTCTTGGTGTCGAGGCTTCCGCTCGGTTCGTCGGCGAATATCACGTCGGGGTTGTTCACGAGCGCGCGCGCCACTGCCACGCGCTGTTTCTCGCCTCCCGACAGTTGTGCCGGTTTGTGTGCCGCACGGTCGGCCATCCCCATGAAATCGAGAAGCTCCATGGCGCGGCGGTGTGCATCGCGCTTTTTGGCTCCGCTTATGTAGGCCGGGATCATCACGTTTTCGAGTGCCGTGAACTCGGGCAGGAGCTGGTGAAACTGAAACACGAAGCCAATCTTGCGGTTGCGGAACTCGCTTATTTGCTTGCCGCTGAGTGCCCGTATGTCGGTGGATCCTATCGTTATCGAACCGCTGTCGGGCTTGTCTAATGTGCCCATGATTTGCAGCAGGGTCGTTTTTCCGGCTCCGCTCGGTCCCACGATGCTCACCACTTCGCCGCGTGCAATGTGCAGGTCGATGCCTTTGAGCACCTGCAGCGGCCCGAAGCTTTTTGTAATGCCTTTTATGTCAATCATTTTTCTGTGTGTGTGTTTATGTCGTTGCCTCGTGGAGCGTGCTCCTGTAGGCGCGGGTCAGTCTTTTTTCTTCTTTATCTTGCCTATGAGTTTTCCTATTGCCTCATAAGCACTTCTGTCCTCGGTGTGCTGCGGCTGGGCGAATGTCATCTCGTCCATCGGGTCGCCGTGCTGGTCGGGGAAGATGATTATGATGTTCTTTCCCGAGAAATAGCGCGTCACTTCGTCGGGCAACTGCTCGAGCGCGTTTTTGTAGGACACTGTTCCCTTGCGTGCCGTAACCACGACAAACAGGTGGTCGGCGGCTATGTTGGCGGCCACCTGGGGCATTTCGGCCCAATGGTGCATGGTGGTGTAGGTGGCGCGCACGGTGGCGTGGCGTGTGCTGAGGTAGCCCTCGATGAGCGGCAGCACGTCGTCGCGGCCGTGGAATTCGGTCTTGCACTCGAGGTTTTCGGCAAGGCGTGCCAGGCGTTCGAGCCACCTGTAGAAGCCCGGTTCAAACTGTGCCCGTGACGGCACGGCCACATGTATGCGCCTTATGGTGGTGAGCGGCTGCGTGAGCCGGGCCATTATTATCTGGTTGTTGAGTCCGTTGAAGAGGCTCTGGTGAAATTCGCCCCAGAATTTCGACGACACTTCGCGGTGCATGTGCATTCCGATGAGTATTTCGGTGCAGCGGAATTCCTTGAAGGCATGGCGTATGCCGTTGGCTATGTTGGCCGCCACGCGCACCTGTGTCTGCATTGCTATGTCGGCAGCCGAGGCATATTGTGCCACCTGTTCAAGCAGGCGTGCGCCCGCTTCCTGGTTGCGCGGCATGTCGGCATCGTCGTATACCACGTTCAGCCCCACGAGCCCCGTGGTGTTCTTGGGGTTGCGCATCATCATGGCGAGGTTGACAAGGCGGTTGGCATATTCGGGATATTTCATGGGTATGAGCACCTTCTCGCTTTCGGCAGGGATGTCGTCGGCGGGCATTTCCTTGTCGCGCAGTGTTATCTGCTGTGCGGCGCGTTCGGTGACTAAGGTAGAGATGATGCAGGTGAAGAGTATCATTATCACCACGCCGTTGAGCATGTCGTCGTCCACGAGGCATGTCCCGTCGGGCAGGTATAGCCGCATTCCCACCATTACCATGGCTATCGCGCCGGCGGCATGTGCCGAGGTGAGGCCGAACATCATGTTGCCCGACGACAGTGGGAGGCGGAACAGGCGGGCTGCAACATAGGCGGCCAGTGCCTTGCCTATCGTGCCGAAAGCGGTGATGGCCACTACCACGGCCACGATGGCCCCGCCGCCGAACAGCAGGCGGACGTTGATGAGCATGCCCACGCCGATGAGGAAATAGGGGATGAAGAGCGCGTTGCCTATGAACTCGATGCGGTTCATCAGCGGCGACACATGGGGAATGTAGCGGTTGAGTATCAGGCCGGAGAGGAATGCGCCGAAGATGCCTTCAAGGCCCACTGCCTCGCTCAGTGCCGCGCTCATGAAAAGCATCGACATGACGAAGATGAACTGCATGACGGCATCGCTGTAGCGGCGCAGAAACCACCGCGTGAGCCTGGGCACTATCATGGCCATGGCTGCGCAGTAGGCCGCAAACTTGGCCGCAAACAGCAGCCAGAACCATGGCCCAGTGCTGCCCTCGTGTGCCGCCACTATCGCGGCGAGTGTCACCAGAGCCATGAGCAGCGACAGCATCGACGATCCGACGCTGAGCGTGACGCTGGGTTTGCGCTGCAGACCGTAGCGGCCGACGATGGGGTAGGATATGAGCGTGTTGGATGCCATGATGCACCCCAGAAGGAGTGAAGCCTGAGTGGAATAGCCGAGGAGGTGAATGCTGGCCGTGAAGGCGAGGATGAACGGGGCTGCGAATGTAAGCACGCCGAAGCCCACGAGCCGTTTGCCGTTGCGCTTGATGCCCTCCATGTCCATTTCGAGCGACGCGAGAAACATGATGTAATACAGTCCCACCTTGCCGAACAGTTCGAAGGAGTCGTCGCGCACGAGGATGTTGAAGCCGTATTTGCCTATCGCGACGCCTGCCAACACCATGCCTATGATGTGCGGAATGCGCAGTTTGCCCATGATGATGGGCGCAAACAGGATGATGAGCAGCACCACGAAGAAAATCAGTGTGGGGTCGGTTATGGGGAAATAGCTGGCTATATGGTTCATGTGGCGGCTCTCTTTTGTGTGCGAAGATGTTGCAGGCGGGTGCAGGTTATGCTTGCTCTGTTTGCCCGTATGCGGTTGTCTTTTGCAAAGTTAGTGAAAATATCGGCAAAAAGCATGCCGTGAAACGAAAAAACGGAACTTCGCGCAACGCTTCGTGGCGTGTTTGCGGAGTTCCGTGTGTTTGCTTTTGCAGGCGTGGGCCTGTATGTGTTTTTGTTGTGGCGGTTATTTCTTCAGATCGCCCACTTTCTCGAGATATTCGGCAATCTGCACTGCGTTGAGTGCGGCGCCTTTGCGTATCTGGTCGCCGCTGAGCCAGAATGTGAGGCCGCAGTCGTCGGCAAGGTCTTTGCGCACGCGTCCTACGTAGACGTCGTCTTTGCCTGCCGTTTCAAGAGGCATGGGGTAGACGAGGTTTGAGGGGTCGTCTTTCAGTGTGCATCCCGGTGCTTCGGCTATCGCCTTCTGGGCTTCCTCCACGCTTATGGGGCTTTCGGTTTCAATCCATACGCTCTCTGAGTGGGATCGCAGCGAGCTCACGCGGACGCACATTGCCGAGCAGCGCACGTCGCTGTGGAGTATCTTGCGCGTCTCGTTGAACATCTTCATCTCTTCCTTTGTGTAGCCGTTGTCGGTGAATACGTCAATCTGCGGTATCACGTTGTAGGCAAGCTGATGGGGAAATTTGCTCACCGTGACAGGCTTGCCGCTCACCAGTTCTTCATATTCCTGCTGAAGCTCGGCCATGGCGGCGGCTCCGGCACCGCTCGCGCTCTGGTAGCTTGCAATGTGGATGCGCTTTATGTGGCTCAGCTTTTCAAGGGGCTTGAGCACGACAACCATCATTATTGTGGTGCAGTTGGGGTTGGCTATGATGCCGCGCGGACGGTTGAGGGCATCCTCGGGGTTGCACTCGGGAACGACGAGTGGCACGTCGTCGCACATGCGGAACGCGCTCGAGTTGTCGATCATCACCGCGCCGTGCTTGGTGATTGTTTCGGCGAATTCTTTTGATGTGCCGCCACCGGCCGACACAAACGCCACGTCGATGTCCTTGAAGTCGTCGTTGTGCTGCAGGAGCTTCACCTCGTAGTCTTTGCCCTTGAAATTGTATGTCGTGCCGGCCGACCGTTGTGAACCGAACAGCACAAGATTGTCAATCGGGAAATTCCTCTCGGCGAGTATGCGGAGAAATTCCTGTCCCACAGCGCCGCTCGCACCCACTATTGCTACGTTCATATGTCTGTTGTTTTAATTGTTTGTTATGTTTACGCTTTTGTCGTGCATCGCCCTTGTGCACTGTGCGGCAGTGCTGCATGTGCAAGAAATGCGTTGACAAATGTGGTGCAAAGTTACAAAAAATCTGTTGAAGTGTACGGGTCTGTGCTGTAAAAGTTGAAATGTGGGCACACTTGGTGAGTTACGGTGCATAAACGTGCGGCCATGCGTATGGGGGCATGGCGGGCGTGTGAAAAGCGCGGTAGCCGCCGGCGTGATAGGGTGGGATGTGGCGTTGACCCGGCTTTTTGGGTAAGGAACTTTCACCTTGTGTGTCGCGACTTAGCCTTCTTTCGCGCAAGTGTTTGGCATGCTTACTGCTGAAGGTGAGGCGGACCGGTGCTGTTGACAGGACGTTTCAGCACTGCATGGAAAACAAAAACGGGATGCCTGACAGAAACGTCTGGCATCCCGTTGGGTTATATAAACAAATGTCGTTTTATTTCAGGTTTACAATCTGCTGGCCGGTTTCGTCCTCGGGACGTATTTCAAGCAGTTTGGCAGCGTTTGCCTTTGCCTCGGCAACCTTGTCGTTCTGGATGTAGTGCACGGCAAGATATTGGTAGGCGGTGGCAAGCTTCTTCAGCTCCGAAGCGCTCTTGTCGGCTTTGCCTGCAACGAGCTCAATGTATTTCTCGTAGTAGGGTTTTGCCAAACCGGTCTTCATGTCGGTGTTCATCTGGTAGTGAATCAGTGCGCGCTGGTAAACTGCGTAGTCAACGGCATATGGGAACTTGCTCTCAACTTCTGCATATACATCATCGGCGGCTTTCAAAGCAGCCTGCTTCTTTGCTCCTTCTGCTCCTTCGATTTCAGAATAGTATATGTCGGCAAGGGCACGGTAGTCGTTGGCTGTTGCCTTGTCGCCAAGGTCGGCAAGATATTGCTTGAAGCTTGCCACTGCATTGGCGTAGTCCTTGTTCTTCTCGTAAGCCTCAGACACGAGCTTGTTCACGTCGTTGCGTGTCGGGTCTACCTCTTTCACTTTCTTGTAGGCAGCGATGGCTTCTTCGGTGCGTCCGAGGTTGGAGAGCACGTCGCCGTAGTAGAGATAGTCGTTGGCAATGAATTTGGTGGTGTCTGTCTTGTTGAACAGTTTGTTTGCGTAGAGCTCGGCGTTCTGGTAGTCTTTCTGCTTGTCGTAGCAGTAGAATGCCAGACGGTTGAATGCGCTGTACTGCGGATAGGTGTTGCTTCCGGTTGTGGCGAGTTTCAGTGCCTTGTCATACTGCTCAAGAACGTAGGCCGTTGAAGCATAGTCGAACAGAATGTAGTTCTCGAGTTTCGTCACGTCCTGCACCTTGTCATACCATGTCATGGCTGTCTTCAGCTTGTTGTTGTTTGAATACATGTATCCGGCGGCAGCATCAACAGGATAGTCGGGCTTTACCTGACGCAGCTTCTCAAGCATTGCAACGGCACCATCGGGGTCTACTTTCTGGTAGACACGGGCATACTTTATGTAGCCAATGGGGTTCTGCTTGTCGAAATCGGTGGCCTGCTCATACCACGATGCAGCCTGGCCGCCATCGTCCTGAGCTGCTGCAATGTCGCCCTGCAAGAGGTAGCCGTCGGCCACGTTCTTGCCCACCTTGCAAGCCATGTCGGCATAAATCTTTGCCTGCTCGATGTTTTTGGCATCGAGGAAAGCACGTCCAAGACCAGCAAGAGCCTGCGCGTTCTTCTTGTTTACTTTGGTGAACTCCTTTACAGCGTTCTTCGTTGCGTTCACGTCACCGTTGTTGTCAATAATCACTTTGCTTATGGCTTCAACCTGCGACTTTACGTCCTGAGCCATGGAGGGAGCATAAAAACTGAGTGCCAATACTCCCGCTACGAGATATTTTGTTGCTTTCATAGTCTAATCTTTTTCTTTTTGATGTTACAATTCTTCTTTACATGTTGTTTTGCAAGGCCTTTTACCAGTTTGATGTGTTTGTGGTAAAAAGGTTTAATCAATCGCTTGCTATTCGCTGCTCACGTTGACATCGCGTATGGTAATCTCGCCTTTCACCGGGAGCAAGCCCGACTTGAGCACCATAAGCTGTCCGCGCGGGGATTCTATGAAATGGGCGAAGCCCCAGGGCAGACCGCGTTTCGGGTCGTTGAGCAGTGCGTATATCGTTCTGACAAACGGATAACGTCCGTCAAGGAGATACACTTGATATGGTTTCCAACTGTTCATCGGCGTAGCTTTCTGCATCTTGCTTACCGACATTACAGTTATGTTCTTTTTCCAAGTTGTGTTGGTAGAGTCGCGGCGGTCGTTGAGCCAGTTGCTACCAATGATGCCTATTGAGTTAGGCGTGCGTTCTACGTATTCAATTACGTCCTTGCTGTCTTTCGCAGCGAATATGTTGGGGCTGTTGATGGGCTTTCCGCCGAGTATCGAGTCGACGCAGAATTTGACGGCACTCGATTTGGGATTGTCGAAACAAACCCATATTTCGCCGAGACGCGAGCCTTTGTTTATCTCGCTCCATTTGTTCACCTTGCCGCTCAGGATGCGGCGTACATCGTCGACCGTGATGCAGGTGTCGGCATTCTTGTTGTTGCAGATGAGCGCCATGCCGTCGTATGCGAGCGGAATGGCTTCGGGCAACTGGTCGGATCCTTTGAGATAGTCGTGCTCTTTCTTAGTGTAGTTGCGGCAGGTGATTGTAAGATACACCTTGTTTTTGAGCAACATGTTCACACCGTCTACCTCGTTGCCGTATATCGGGTTGAGCTTGGCATCGGGACATTGTGCCTCGAAAACCTCAATCAACTCGTCGATGATGGGACTAAAACTTTCGTCAGAGGCAAAACTAATCACCCCTGACGAATTTGTATCTGTGCGGCCATCCTTCCGCTTCTGCTCGCCGCATGAGGCGAGAAGGATGGCTGCCAGTGTTAATCCTACGAAAAATATGTAAGATAGGTTCTTCTTCATTTAGTAACTCTTGGTATTACTGTAATCTGAATGTTACGGGCACCTGGTATTTAACACGCACTGCCGAACCGTTCTGCTTGCCCGGTTTCCAGTGTGGCATGCCTTTTACCACGCGCACTGCCTCACGGTCGAGTGACGGGTCAACCGAACGCATCACGTTGACATCGGTGATTGAACCGTCTTTCTCAACTACGAAGCCTACAACAACACGTCCCTGCACGCCGTTTTCGGCTGCTACTGCCGGGTAGTGGATGTTGTCTCTCAGATACTGCATGAGGGCGCCGTCGCCGCCAGGATACATAGGCATCTGCTCAACAACGGTGAAGATCTTTGTCTCTTCCTCGTGCTTGGGAGGTTCCGGAGCCTTGATTTCCTCTTTGGCTTCCAAAACTTTTCCGCCCACTTCGTCGTTGCCTTCCACGTTGAAAGCACCGATTGCCTTGTTGTCCTTGTTCACTTCGTCGAGTTTGATCTCGTCCTCTTCCTTCACCTCGTTGTCTTTCTTGATGACAGGAGCGGTGAATTTCACAGAACTCTTCACTTTCTCGACTACCTTTTCGGGCTCTTGCTTGATGACTTCTTTCTTCTCTACCTTTGCTTCCTTCTTCTTCTGCTCAAGTGCTGAAAGCTCCACAGCCTGAGTATTCTCGACTGTTTTGTTGGCTTCCACCATGCGCTGAAGTTGGAGACCGAGGAAAAGAAGCACTGCAGCTAAGGCTACTATAATAATTGACCAGACGTTACGCTTGGTAGTACCCTTGCGCAGTTTGTATGCGCCGTATGCTTGGTTTCTGCCTTCGAAGACGAGGTCAGTCCACTCATTGGATACCAAATCTAATTTTGCCATTGTATGTCCTTTCTTTAATTATTAGTCATCGATAATCACTTAATGCCTCTCTTTGCCAACAGTTCGGCATCGTCGGGATTAATCTTGTCAATGACATAAGTACCAATACTGCATATAGTCATCTCGTCCAAAGCGTCCACCATGTTCTTGTAAGAAGCTGTGTCGGTGCACTTGATGATGATTGTCATCGTGGGCACCTTTCCGCTTTCGAGTTCACCCCTCTTAATCTTGCTCAACTCGTTGTCGTAAACGCTGTCAGGATAGGCTGTCGGGTTGGCGAGCTTCTTCTGGTCGAGCTTGATCTTTGCTGTCATGATGTCGGCAACAGGTGTCGAACCGTCTTCGGTAACGTGCTTTATGAGCACTTCACGGATACCGTTCTTGCCCCATGTCGTTTCTTTCAGGCAGCTGGGATCTGAGTAGTTGGGGATTCCGTCAACGTGGTAGATCTTGTCATTTCCGCACACATAGATTGTGATTGTCTGTGACGCTTTGGCCGCATTGCGGTCCTTGTCAGAGATGTTCTTGTCGTTGCTCGGCATGGTCAAATTCATCGTCTGTGGCTTGGCCAGAGATGTACAGAGCATGAAGAACGTGATAAGAAGCATCATCATGTCCACCATAGGCGTGAAGTCCACGCGGGTGTTCATCTTTTTCTGTCTGCTTGCTTTTTTCTTTGCCATGTCTTAATCCTCCGAATTTGATTTAAGTGCCGTGATGAGGAAGTAGCGGTTCTCGCTCATATCCTGCAGCTCAGACATCATCTTCTTAATTACCTTGTATGGAGTGCCGGCGTCTGCCTTGATAGCAATCTTCATGTCAGAACCGTTGTTGTCGCGTGCCATCTGCACCCAGTCCTGAAATTCGCTTTGCTTTCCGTTGACACTATCGGTAGGGATACCTTTAGTTGCCTGGTACTCGTTCATCTTGTCGCCCAAATCCAAGCAGCTTGTCAAGTCTTGCATTGACACACCGATGGAGGCGGCGCCACGGCCATTCTCGAGCTGTTTCTTTGTGAGCTGCACGCCATATTGTGAAGCCATTCCAGAAATCAGGTCTTCCATCTTCTTCGGGGTATCCATCCCCACGAAGATGCGGCCTTCCTTGTCGCAGAGTAATGTCAGGACATTGTTCTCCGGCACCTTTATCTCGGATACCGAGCCAGGGGTGACAACCTTCACAGCCTCGTTCTTCACGAATGTTGATGTCAACATGAAGAATGTGAGCAGGAGGACCATCACGTCTGACATAGGAGTCATGTCTATCCAGACATCCGCTTTCTTAACTTTTACTTTACCCATAATGATAAACGTTTTAAAGGGTTAGTAAAATTAAGCCTCGTCTGCGTGATTTGCTTCGTATGTCTGAGCAATAGTGTAACCTACTTCGTCAAGCGCGTATGTCAGCTTATCGATCTTGTTAGAATAGTAGTTGTAAGAAACCACAGCGAACCAAGATGTCAAGATACCTGATGCGGTGTTTACAAGTGCCTCAGAAATACCTTCAGAGAGCTGGAGTGAGTCACCACCACCACCAGAAGCCAGAGCGGCGAATGAACGGATCATACCAACCACAGTTCCGAAGAGGGCGGTAAGAGTACCGAGGGTTACGATAGTAGCGAGGATAGGCATGTTCATCTGCAAGGTAGGCATTTCGAGCTGTGTAGCCTCTTCGTGTGCCTGCTGGATTTTAGCCACCTTCTGCGCACGCTTCAGGTTGGGCAGAGTTTCCATTTCCTTGTAAGCCTTGATCGATGCGCCTACCACGTTGGCCACACAACCTCTCTGCTTGTCGCAGATTTCCTGTGCCTTGGCCATGTCGCCTGCGTTGATGGCGGCCTTAACGTTGATGACGAACTTTGTGAGTGAAGTCTTACCGAATGCGTTGCGGAGAGCGAAGAAACGCTCGATAGAGAGTGCGATAACGGTGAAGAGCAATGTGATGATCACCGGAACGACGATACCACCTTTGTACACTGTACCGAGAAGGCTTCCGTCTTTCACTGCGTTTGCAGGATCGCCGCCTACGAAGTTGTCGGGATTACCCAACACGAATTTGTAGAAACATACTGCAAGAATGAAACATGCAATGATGATCCAAATTGCATCTCTAACTCCCTGGAATCCGGAAGATTTCTTCTTCGGACTCACTTTAGCTTGTGTAGTTGCCATAATTTTTTAAGAATTTAATAAGTTATTAATAATTTAAGTAGAATTTCCGTGATTTAATGTCAATCCAAGGTTGTTTGTTAGTGCGGTTTGCGATTTGAGGGTGTTTTGCCAAATAGACTTGGCAAAGATAGCAAATAATGACTAATAAAGTTATGGATTAACAAGCTTTAACACGATGCCTTTATTTAAGTCTGCCGAGTGCATCCTTAATGCGGCGCATAGCCTCGCGTATGTTGTCGTCGCTTGTGGCATAGCTCATGCGGAAGCAGTCGGGGTCGCCGAATGCGTCGCCGCCCACTGTGGCCACATGTGCTTTTTCAAGGAGATACATGGCAAGGTCGGTGGAGTTGTTCACTGTGGTAGTGCCGTCGCTCTTTCCGTAGAAGCTGCTGCATTTCGGGAACAGGTAGAATGCGCCCTGGGGCTCGTTTACTTCAAGGCCTTCTATCTCGCGTGCGAGCTGCACTATGAGGTCGCGTCTGCGTTCGAATGCCTTGCGCATTGTTTCCACGCATTCCTGCGATGTGGTGTAGGCTGCTTCGGCTGCTTTCTGGCTCACCGAGCACGGGCCGCTTGTGTATTGTCCCTGCAGTTTGTTGCATCCTTTCACAATCCACTCGGGTGCGGCGATGAAGCCGATGCGCCATCCGGTCATGGCATAGGCCTTCGACACGCCGTTGACGATGATAGATCGTTCTTTCATCCCGTCAAACTGTGCGATGCTTTCGTGGTGTCCTACATAGTTTATGTGTTCGTATATCTCGTCGGCGAGCACATACATGCCGTCGTGGCGCTTTATCACCTCGGCCAGTCCTTCGAGTTCTTCTTTCGAATACACGCTTCCGGTGGGGTTGCTCGGCGAGCAGAGTATGAGCATGCGGGTGTTGGGTGTTATTGCTGCTTCAAGCTGCTCGGGCGTGATTTTGAAGTTCTGCTCGAATCCGGCGTTTACTATTACCGGCGTGCCTCCGGCGAGTTTCACCATTTGCGGGTAGCTCACCCAGTAAGGGGCGGGTATTATCACTTCTTCGCCTTCGTTCACAAGGGCCATGACGGTGTTGCACACGCTCTGTTTTGCGCCGTTTGACACGAGTATTTCGCTTGTGGAATAGTCAAGACCGTTCTCGTTTTTCAGCTTGGCCGATATGGCCTTGCGCAGGTCGGCGTAGCCCGGTACGGGCGAATAGCGCGAGTAGTTGTCGTCGATAGCCTTCTTTGCTGCTTCCTTGATGTGTTCCGGGGTGTTGAAATCGGGCTCTCCCACGCTGAGGTTTATCACGTCGATACCTTGCGCTTTCATTTCGCCGCTTTTCTGCGACATCGCCAAAGTTGCCGATGGGGCGAGGCGGTTAAGCCGGTTGGATAATTGTGCCATAGTTGTGAATATCGTTATATATGTTTTGCAAAATTAAAAAATAAAATCGTTTTCTAGCACGAATTGTTTTCTTATTTCGCGCGTTTTTCCCAAAATAAACTTTTTTTTAATGTCTTTTTATAGTGTGTTGCAAATGCGCAAAACCGCCGGCCGGAGCGCGTTTTTTCATGTTGCGTTCAGGCCGGCGGTTTGCCGTGTCGTTGCCGTTGGCGTGTTGTGCACCGTTATTTCAGGTGCAGTGTGTGGCCCATGCGGTCGCGTTTTGTCTTCAAGTAGCGTTCGTTGTATTGGTTGGGCACGGTTTCTATTGCCACGTTTTCTACTATTTCGAGGCCGTAGGCTTCGAGGCCCACGCGTTTTGTGGGGTTGTTGGTGAGCAGTCGCATCTTGTGTATGCCGAGGTGGCGCAGCATCTGCGCTCCGCAGCCGTAGTCGCGCTCGTCGGGTTTGAAGCCCAGGTGCACGTTGGCGTCAACCGTGTCGTAGCCTTCTTCCTGCAGTTTGTAGGCCTCTATTTTGTTCATCAAGCCTATGCCGCGTCCTTCCTGCTGCATGTATATGAGCACTCCTTTGCCCTCTTTCTCAATCATTTCCATGGCCTTGTGCAGTTGTTGTCCGCAGTCGCAGCGTTTGCTGCCAAGGATGTCGCCGGTGGCACACGATGAATGCACGCGCACGAGCACTGGTTCGTCGTCGTTCCACTCGCCC
>CAVDJG010000024.1:9442-13577 GCA_963609005.1 Acidaminococcaceae bacterium | reverse complement strand
GCTCAATGGTCATTACCGACGTGAAGTTTTACTGATGCAACCAAGCAAGTTAAAAGCTAACAAATACTTATGAAAAGAAGTGCAATACTGGCAGTTGCCCTTGCCCAAGCCGTTATCTCGGCATCCGGACAAAATACAGAAAGCCAAAAGGCATGCGCCTCACCATGCAAAACCGAAGCAGAGAGCGGACTTACCGAACTGAGACTGCAGATTGATTCGCTCGACAGCGAGATTATAGATCTCTTGGCAAAACGCATGCAGGTTTGCCTTGCCGTAGGCAAATACAAGAAGGAGCACGGTATTGCCGTCGTGCAATCGAACCGTTACAATGAAATTGTGGAAAAGCGCGGCAAGCAGGGCGCTGCAAAAGGGCTTGGTGAAGAGTTTGTGAAGCAACTTGTTGAGCTTATTCACGGCGAATCGGTTAGACAGCAGCAGGAAATTACCGGGAAGTAGCAACACACAGGTGGGAGGTTTCAAAGGCAATGACAGTTATGCACCTTTGAAACGTTCGTGCTTATCATGTCCAACTGAAAAATCTTTTCCGGCGTATCAATGACACATGACAGTGCCGCAGCGGGTTTTTTGCCGCTAAACTTCCACAGGTGAAATTTATTGATTAATTTTGTAGTTAGAAACACACCCGCATAAAAAGGCATATAAAGAGTGCAACATGGCAGACATAACCGACATTTGGAGTGGAAATGTAGTGAGAAGCAGCAAACGGCTTCTCACTATATTGCTGAAAGACAACACCCTTAGTTCGGAAAGTCAGCAAGCGAACATCTTTTGGGCAACCGACGACTATGCATCGTCAGAGAGCGGTAAACATTCTTTTTATGAGCAGATTATGCCCGAAGATGTAGCCCAGAATGGATGCAACCTTATTCTGCCTCAGGTGCTGAAACACCGCAATACACGTTCGCTCCGCGCCAAATGCAAAGCCGAGGTGTTCACCCCTGCATGGCTGTGCAATGCGCAAAACAACCTCGTCGATGAAGCATGGTTTGGTGAAAGTGGCATCTTCAATGTTGAAGTATGCAGAGAAGGATGTACACCCGACTGGATTGTGAATGCCCGGCGTGTGACCTTTCCGAAAGGAAAAACATGGTTTGACTATGTGAGGGCACGGCGCATGGAGATGGCATGCGGAGAAGCTCCCTACATAGCAAGCCGCTATGACGTGACAAGCGGACAGCCGATTGCGCTTGAACGCCGCATAGGTTTGCTCGACAGGAAATTCCGCGTGATAAGGGAAAACACTGCCTCGGCATACAACAAGGCCAACCGGCGGCAATGGCTGCGCAAGGCCTATCAGGCATTGCAATCGGTTTACGGTTTCGACTGGCAGGGCGACAACGTGTTTCTCGCACGCGAAAACCTCCTGTGCACATTCTACGACTACTATGTTGACAAATGGGGAAGGACACCATATATAGAAACTCTGGAAAAAGCGGCAATCATAATATCGTGGAATATATGGCAAATGGACGGCACAACATTCGCAATTCCTGTGCGCGAAGACTGCTTGCAGCCATGCCGCAGAACATTCTGCAAGGTGAAAGAATGGCATTCAACCGACAGCTTGTCGGGACAGGAAATATTATTTAAGGACATTATTGACAAATCGAGATATGACAAACTTTGAAGGAACAAGCGTTTACAACATTATATATATATACAGCCTCGCCGACACTGGCCGCCAAGGACAATTCAATGTCGGCGTGGCATCGGTGGATTTCAATGGCCATGCGGAAGAACTGAAACCGAATTGCGATTTTCTGAACCGTGCAGCAAACGAGGTTATAGCCAAGAACAACACCGGCGGCAATGCTGCCGTGTTGGAATATGCGGCACTTGCCGTGATGAAATGCGGAAACAAGTGCTTTGCCTTTGGGAAAACCGAGCTGCATGAATGGCTTGGCAACTGTGGTTTCAAGCATCCTGACGCATCGGCAGGTGCTGATGGCGAAACTGACGACTGGTTTGTGGCCGACAAGCATTCACTGATTGATGCCGTGATGAAATTCTGTGGTAATGGCACATGCAACCCCGCTGAAAACAAAACAAATTCAGATGCCGACCATAGCAGCGCAATAACATTGCGTGAAGAGCAGTTGCAGGCGGTGGAACAGACTCTTACCTGCTTCAAGCGCGGCAAAAAGATGTTGTGGGATGCAAAGATGCGTTTCGGGAAAACGTTGTGTGCACTCGAAGTGGTGAAACGCGGCACATTCCGCCGCACACTCATTCTCACACACCGGCCGGTGGTGCGCGAAGGATGGTTTGAGGATTTCGAAAAAATAGGTTTCACCGATTGTCTTTATGGAAGCAAGGCACACAAGGCAGGTGTAAACGCCAAGAGCCATACCGGCGAGGAATTTCATGATTTGGAACACCGTGCATGTGCCGACAAGAATTTCCGCTACATATATTTTGCCTCGATGCAGGATTTGCGCGGATCGAAACGTGTGAACAAGAGCAGTCGGCTTGACAAGAACAACGATATATTCTCGACGAAATGGGACTTGCTTATAATTGACGAGGCCCACGAAGGTATATCTACCAAACTCGGCAAGGACGTATTGGCTGAATTGCAGAGCAAACGCAATGTGAAAACGCTCTACCTGTCGGGCACACCTTATAATATAGCAGCAGAATTTGAAGCCAACGATGTGTTCAGATGGGACTATACAATGGAGCAAAGCGCCAAGAACCAATGGAAAGAAAAACATCCCGGCAAACCTAACCCGTACGAACCGCTTGCAACAATGAATGTCGTTGCCTGCGATTTGGGTCGCAACTTCAAAAAATACAAGGAAGAAGGCAACGGGGCATTCGCCTTTTCTGAATTTCTGAGAGTGGATGACGCTACCGGAGAATTCGTGCATGAAGCCGATGTCCGCGCTTTTCTGCAGATATTGTCGAGCGGACGCCCGGAAGCGGTAAATCCTTTTGCCATTGGTAGAAACGCCGATGCATTCAAGCACACATTATGGTCGGTGCCGGGAGTAAAGGCAGCTAAAAGGCTTGCCGAAATACTCTCCGAACAAACCGCCGACAATGCTTTCAGCCAATATGAGATTGTAAACGTGGCAGGCGAAGGCGATTTTGCACACGACAAGGACGACTTCGTTGAAGTGTCGCGCTGGGAGAAAAATGCTTTAAGCCGTGTGCAAGATGCCATAAGAGGCCATGAACGCACCATAACGTTGTCGTGCGGACGCCTGACAGTGGGTGCTTCGGTTCCGGAATGGACGGGCGTGATGATGCTGTCGGGCGGCGCTGACACTGGCGTGGCACGCTACATGCAGACCATGTTCAGATGCCAGACTCCATACAACGACGGAAGAATAAAGCAAAACTGTTATGTGTTTGACTTCTCTCCCGAACGCACGCTTACCATTCTCGACCAATATATAAACAATACCGTTGACGACAATGTTGCCGGAGACCACATGTCAAAGGTTGAGCAATTCCTGTCATATTGCCGACTGATATGTGTGCGTGGCGGCAAAGCCGTGCGCTATGGGGCCAGCGAGTTTGTGAGAGACGTTAACCAAACCTACTCTGACAACCTCATACGAAAAGGCTTCCGCGACAGTTGCCTCTACGGCAATCTCGAAAACTTGCGCAAGCAAGACCTGCAGTTGCTCGACGAGGTCGCAAAGGCCATATCAATGGCAACCGCCGAAACGCGCAGCGACAACAGAGATGCCGTGACACGCAGCAAAAAACGCGTGAGAAAACACGCCGAAGAAGCCGTGGACAGCTCGGAAAAACAGTCGGCCGAAAATGCCGAAACATCGCCGTCAAACAATACGGCCATGTCGCGCAGGCAGAAGATACTTGCCATACTCAATCAAATATCGGTGCGCTTCCCGATGATGATATATGGCACGACCGACAAAATCGACGCGCTCACGCTCGACACGTTTATCAAACAAATTGACGAAGACTCGTGGAAAGAATTCATGCCGCGCGGCATTACCATGAAAATGTTCATGCGCTTGCGCCGGTTCTACCGCGAAGATGTATTCGTGGCAACTGCAAAGGCCATTGCCGAAAGGGTGAAGGCAGCCGACAAACTCCCGGTTGTGGAACGCATAAACGAAATTGCCGACATTCTTTCCGA
>CAVDJG010000024.1:2123-9399 GCA_963609005.1 Acidaminococcaceae bacterium | reverse complement strand
AGACTGGTGAACATGCACCTGAGCGACACTTTGGGCGGCTATGATTTTTGGGACAACAAACATGAAAAACTGCTGCGCGAGCCTCGTTTTGTGTATCACGGTGAAGTGACTGACAAGGTGTTTATGAACCCAAAGTCGAAAGTTCTCGATATATGTTCGAAGACTGGCCTCTATGCTCTGTATATGGCTTATGGCATATACAAGATACGCAGCAGTCAGTCGCAGGGACTTTTCGACACGCTTTCAGACGATGAATCAGAGCAGTTGTGGGCTGAGGTGATAGAGAAAAACATATTCGTCTTGTGCAAAACAAAAATGGCAGAACGAATAACCAGACGCACGCTGACAGGCTTCCGCGACACGAAAGCCAACGTAAAGTGCCTCGAAAACCTAACGGGGCAAATCATGGTCTACAAAAAGAAATTTGTAAGGACAGTCGCCAACGGCAAGACTTTCTGGAACGCCAACAATATAGAAAACATGAAATTCGACGCTATCATAAGCAATCCGCCATATCAGGTCAACATCGGTGAACAAAAGGACAACTATGGAATTCCGCTTTACAACCAATTCGTGGAAACCGCAAAGGAATTCTCTCCCAACTACATATCGATGATAATGCCGTCGCGTTGGTTTACAGGCGGCCGCGGCTTGGACAATTTCAGAAAAGACATGCTCACCGACAAGAGGCTGAGGAAGATTTTCGACTTTGTCGACTCGAAAGACTGTTTCCCCACAGTTGACATCTCAGGCGGTGTGGGATATTTCCTGTGGGATTCACACCACAACGGCAACTGCGAATTTACGAACACTCTGCACGGTAAGAGCCGCAAACAAGAACGGCGTCTTGACGAATATCCAGTGTTCATACGCAATAACGACGCGTTGTCGGTGGTAGAGAAGGTTGTGTCGAAAAGCAAACACATGCTGAGCGAAACAGTGAGTGGCCAGACGCCCTTCGGATTCGTTACAACCTATCGTGGAAGTGAGAACCCATTTGACCAGTCGGTGGAACTGAAATCGAGTGGGGCAACATCGTATGTTGCTCGTGAAAGCATCAAGAAAAACCAGCAATGGACTGATTTGTATAAGGTAATCTTCTCGAAGGCAACATGCGAGCATGCCGGCACTCCCGACCGTAACGGACAGTACCGCGTATTGTCGTCGCTGACTATTCTGCCCCCGGGAGTGATATGCACCCAAAGCTATCTTGTGGGAAATGTCTTTGAAAATGAAGCCGAAGCCAACAATTTCACACAATACTTGAAGACAAAATTCTTGCGTTATCTGATGTTGCAGACAATAACGTCGCAAGACCTGTCTTCCGACAAATTCATGTTTGTACCGATGCTGGATTTCACCGATACATCAGATGTTGACTGGAAGAACAGCCTTGACGAAATCGACCGACAGTTGTATGCAAAATACAATCTTGCCAAAGAGGAGGTTGAAATTATAGAGAGCACTGTAAAATCAATGTAATTCTTTTGTCCCGATAATGGTATTTGCCTTATCGGGACAAAATGTTTTATAGTGTTAAATTTATTAAATAGGCAGAAAAATCGGTAGAGAAGCAAAATGGTAAACCATTTGTTTTTTGTAACTTTGCAGCGACTTTAATAAAGGTGTTTCCGCTCGTGAAACATTTCTTCTCATCATATTTTATTTTAATATATGTATAGTAAAGACGAATTATTATCGAAAAGTGTGTCCGACTTGGAAGATATTGCCAAGCAACTTGGCATAAGCATCGCATCTGGTGCAAGTGAGGAAGATATCACTTACGACATACTTGACAAACAGGCAGAAATAGAAGGCAGCAAAAACCCGATAGGCACAAAACGCAAACGCACAAGAATTGTGAAGAAGGACACCGACCGTGTGTATTCAGTAAACGGCAAAGACGGTGAAAACTTTGATTTGAAAAAGAACAAGAGTGCCGCAGAGGCTTCACAACCGTCTTTGTTCAAGGAAGAAACCGATATGCATGACACAACCAACACGCAAAAGACTGACGATGAACTTGCCGCCGCACCTGCTCCGAAACGCCGCGGCAGAAAATCGAAAAAAGAACTTGAGCTTATAGCAATGGCCGAAGCAAAGAAGAATGAGGCTGAAAATGAGCCGGAAAACGAAAGCGCGACAGAGGCCGATGCAGCCACCTTGCCGGTGAATGACACCCAAAACGAAGATGGTGACGTTCAGACAACAGAAAAAGAACAAACCGATGACATTCCGGAAGAGGCTTTCGCAACGACTGGCGAAGACAGCAACGACGATGAGAGCAACGACCTCATAGCAAGACTACAGGCAAAGATAAATGCACATAACGAGAATCAGGAAACTGCCATCATTCAAAACGGAACGAATGTATGGAGTGGCGACCCTGACGACGGTACCGATTTCATACCAGTAATCGACCTGCCTATTGAAGACCATGGCGCAGTTCCCACATTCGATATGTTTGACAACCCTACATCGCCTGCCCAAAACCCCACGCAAACATTCCAATATCAAGAAACAGAAGACGAGGAACAATACGATTTCTCTGACATCATAACAGCCAATGGCGTGCTTGAAGTAATGCCTGACGGATATGGATTTCTGCGTTCAAGCGACTACAATTATTTGTCATCACCCGACGACGTGTATGTATCTGCCCCGCAAATAAAACGCTACGGATTGAAAACCGGCGATGTAGTGCAGTGCCATGTACGCCCGCCGCATGACGGAGAAAAGTATTTCCCGCTTACAAATATCGACATGATAAACGGTAGAGATCCTGCCGACGTGCGTGACCGCATCTCGTTTGAGCATCTCACACCGTTGTTCCCAGATGAAAAATTCAACTTGTGCGGCGACAAGGCAACGACAAACCTAAGTACCCGTATAGTGGATTTGTTCTCTCCCATAGGAAAAGGACAGCGTGCATTGATTGTGGCACAGCCCAAAACGGGTAAGACAATACTCATGAAAGATATTGCCAATGCAATTGCCGCCAATCATCCCGAGGCTTATCTGATGATGTTGCTCATTGACGAACGTCCGGAAGAAGTAACCGATATGGCAAGAACCGTAAACGCCGAAGTGATAGCATCAACCTTTGACGAGCCGGCTGAACGCCATGTAAAGATTGCCGGTATAGTATTGGAGAAGGCTAAGCGTATGGTGGAGTGCGGACACGATGTCGTGATATTCCTTGACTCAATAACACGTTTGGCCCGCGCCTACAACACTGTTTCTCCCGCATCGGGCAAGGTGTTGACTGGTGGTGTTGATGCCAATGCGCTGCAAAAGCCGAAACGGTTCTTTGGTGCAGCCCGAAATATAGAAGGAGGCGGTTCGCTCACGATTATAGCCACCGCCCTCATCGATACAGGTTCAAAAATGGACGAGGTGATATTCGAGGAATTCAAGGGTACTGGCAATATGGAATTGCAACTTGACCGGTCATTGTCCAACAAGCGTATATTCCCGGCTGTGAATCTCGTTGCATCAAGCACGCGTCGTGACGATTTGCTGCAGGATGACACGACACTCAGACGCATGTGGGTATTGAGGAATTACATCTCAGACATGAACCCCATGGAAGCGATGAATTCAATTCACGACAAAATGCAGAGAACACGTGACAACGACGAGTTCCTGCTCTCAATGAATTCATAAAAAGCCGTTGCCTACAAGTGCGGCACAATGTAAAGGAAAAGAATAACAGCACATATTGAAAGGGAGGGAAACCTCCCTTATTGTTTATGGACAAGTGTATAGAAATCAAAGGGGCGAGAGTCAACAACCTGAAGAACATCAGTTTGAAAATTCCCCGCAATAAATTTGTTGTTATAACCGGTGTTTCTGGCTCCGGAAAATCATCGCTTGCCTTCGACACTTTATATGCAGAGGGTCAACGAAGGTATGTGGAGTCGCTCTCTTCCTATGCGCGCCAATACCTTGGACGTATGCATAAGCCGGAATGCGACTTTATTGTAGGTCTGCCACCAGCCATTGCTATCGAACAGAAGGTAATATCACGAAACCCACGCAGTACTGTGGGTACGATGACAGAAATATACCAATATCTGTGCATGTTGTTTACACGCATTGGACACACCATTTCGCCGCTCAGCGGAGAAGAAGTCGCAATGCACACATCTCAGGATGTCGTGGACAGGATATTGCAATTCTCTGAGGGTAGCAAGTTCTTGATTCTCTCGCCGCTGCATGTTGCAGAGGGACGCACGTTGCAGAAACAACTGTCTGTTGAGCTGCAACAAGGCTACTCGCGAGTGTGGATTGGAAATGAGGTAAGGCGCATTGATGATATTTTGGAAGATAGTCAAACCGTTGAAAGCACAAAAGCCGATGAAATATACTTGGTTATCGACCGCATAAATGCAAGCAACGACGCTGAAACCATATCGCGTGTCACAGATTCAGTAGAAACGGCTTTCTTCGAAGGAAACGGAAAGTGCAGGGTAGTGCTGTTGCCCGCGGGGATTAAATATGATTTCTCCTCTGAATTTGAAGCCGACGGCATCGCTTTCGAAAAGCCCAACGACAACATGTTCTTGTTTAATTCTCCTTCCGGAGCATGCCCGGAATGCGAAGGTTTCGGAATGGTGGTGGGTATCGACGAAAAGCTTGTCATACCGAATACATCATTGAGTGTATATGACGGATGCGTACAGTGTTGGCATGGCGACAAATTAAGTGTATGGAAAACGGAATTCTGCCGTAAGGCTGCGAAAGACCATTTCCCGATATTTGAACCATACTACAAGCTCACTCCAAAACAAAAAGACATGCTTTGGCATGGGTTGCCGTCAGAAAAGAAACTGTCGGTGGAAAACCGGACATCCATAGATTCTTTCTTTCAGATGGTGAAAGACAATCAGTACAAAATACAGTATCGTGTGCTGATGAGCCGCTATCGCGGCAAGACAACATGTCCTTCGTGCAAGGGCAAACGCCTTAAAAAAGAATCGTCATGGGTGAAAATTGCCGGAAAAAGCATCACCGACTTGGTTGAAGTGCCCGTGTCAAACCTGACAGAATGGTTTGACAACCTTAGCATTACCCCGCAGGAGAAGCAGATTGCCGACCGCCTGTTGAAGGAAATCACAAGCAGACTGTATTTTCTTGATGAAGTGGGCTTGGGCTATCTGTGCCTTAACCGTGCGGCAATGACGCTGAGTGGAGGTGAGAGTCAACGCATAAACCTTACTAAATCGTTGGGTAGTTCGCTTGTCGGATCACTGTATATTCTTGATGAACCAAGCATAGGATTGCACAGCAAGGACACTCACAGGTTGATTGAGGTATTGCGCAAACTTCAGCGCATAGGCAACACCGTGGTTGTAGTGGAGCACGACGAGGAGATAATGCGTGCTGCCGATTATCTCATTGACATTGGCCCCGATGCCGGAGTTAATGGCGGAGAGGTGGTATATGAAGGTCCGGTTGACCGTATTGACGATGTTGATGCAGAAAAAAGCCGAAGTCATACAGTAAGATACCTAACGGGAAAGGAACAGATAAAACGTCCCGTCGGGTGCAGACAATGGAATGAGGCCATAACGATAAAAGGGGCACGGATGAACAATCTTAAAGGCATTGATGTGCAATTCCCGCTCAATGTTCTTACTGTTGTCACTGGTGTCAGCGGATCGGGAAAGTCTTCCCTTGTGACAGGCATATTGTTTCCGGCGCTGAAACGGCATCTCAACGAAGTGGCTGATGCTCCCGGGGAATATACTGCGATTGAAGGCGACTGGAAACAACTGTCACATGTAGAGTATGTTGACCAAAACCCGATAGGGAAGAGCACCCGTTCGAATCCTGCCACCTATGTAAAGGCATACGATGCAATACGCCGTCTGTATTCAGAACAGCCTTTGGCGAAACAAGAAGGGTTCAGTGCCCAACATTTTTCATTCAATGCCGAAGGCGGACGATGCGAAGAATGCAAGGGTGCTGGAACGATAACGGTTGAGATGCAATTCATGTCGGACATCATACTGGAATGTGATGCCTGTCATGGCAAGCGTTTCAAGAAAGACATTCTTGATGTACGATTCCACGAGAAGAATATATATGATGTGTTGGAAATGACAGTTTCCGAAGCGGTTAAGTTCTTTTCAGAATATGGCGAGAAGACCATCGTAAAGCGTCTGCTGCCTCTTGAACAAGTGGGATTGGGATATATTAAATTAGGACAGAGCTCCTCTACATTGTCAGGCGGAGAAAACCAACGTGTAAAATTGGCCTATTTCATCGGTCAAGAACGTCAGGAACCTACATTGTTCATATTCGACGAACCCACCACCGGACTGCATTTCCACGATATCCAGTGCCTGTTGAAGGCCTTTAACTCTCTTATCGAGAAAGGACATTCGGTTATTGTCATTGAACACAATATGGATGTCATAAAATGTGCCGACTATATTATCGACCTTGGAAAGGACGGTGGAAACAGCGGCGGCAATGTGGTTTGCACAGGAACTCCGGCCGACATTGCTGCTTGCAAAGACAGTTACACTGGGATGTATCTAAAAGAAAAAATGCAGTAATAACCCATTATCGCACATGATAGAACAATTGTCCATATTGATACCCACCTACAACAACCGCTGCATTGAACTTGTTAGACGGTTGTCTTGTGTCGCGCAGGCCACAGGCAATCTCAAATATGAAATCATAGTGGCTGATGATGGTTCTGACAAAGCTGACATTGTGAAGGAAAACGAGACAGTTGCCTTCATTCCCAACTGTCGCTACATAAGGAATTGCGTGAACAAGGGGCGAGCATTCACGCGTAATTTCCTTGCGCAAAGTGCTCAATATGAATGGTTGCTGTTTGTTGATTGCGAAGTTGAAATACCCAACGACCATTATCTCTCAGCCTATATGGAGGCAGCCAAGGGGGTTGACGTGGTGTATGGCGGTGTCATCATAGGTGGCAACGCTGAGAGCCTGTCTGGAAATCTGCGCTACAAATATGAGAAAGCATGCGAGCCACATCATTGCGCGGCCAACAGAAACAAACGTCCCTATGATAATTTCCGCACAGCAAATTTCTTGATACGCAGGCAAACGATGCTAAGACTGCCGTTCAACGAAAGTGTAAAACAGTATGGCTACGAGGATGTGATGTATGGCAAATGCCTTTGTGAAAACAAAATAAGGATATTGCATATTGACAATGGGGTGGAGTATGTGAACTATGAAAGCAACAAGCGCTTTTTGGAAAAGACCGAAGAGGCCATGCATACATTACTCC
>CAVDJG010000024.1:0-2113 GCA_963609005.1 Acidaminococcaceae bacterium | reverse complement strand
CTCCTTTTCAAGAACGAAATGAAGAATTATTCACGGCTCATACATGCAGAGAGAAGAATTGCAAAATGGAATGTGAGAAAATTGTTCTATCTCATTTACAAAGCAAAAAAGAAAAGTTGGCGAAAGTGTCTGCTTTCGCCAACTTCTTCAATCTTTATCTTCAATGTATATAAACTCGGCTACTACATGGAATTGTCCGAAAAGCAACACAACAAGATGTGAATGCTATTCCAATTCGTATATCCCCATTGGCGACCTGCGTTTTAAAACTTCCACAAGAGGAATATTCCTACCTGACGCCTCATCTTCATTCAACATGTTGACAACCGCCGACAAAGCCAAGGCAGGAGTGTTGTTTTCTTCGCTTAAATGGCAGAGCCATACACGTTTGAGCTTTTCCGACCTCCATTCGGTAATCATTTTTGCACACTTGGCATTGCTTAGATGCCCGTTTCCGTTTTTTATGCGTGACTTCAGATATGCCGGATAAGGGCCGTTTTCCAACATGACTTCGTCGTAATTGGCTTCGATTACGACATAGTCGGCCTGCTGTATCACCGCTTCCATTTCTTCTGTCAGATGTCCCACATCGGTCAAAAGGCAAAACACGGTGTCATTATGGCGAATCATGTATCCCACGTTTTCGCTGCTGTCATGCGGTACATTGAAAGCAGTCACCGATAAGTCGCCAAGCTGAAAAGGCGTGTTCTTTTCCACAAATCGCCGTTTATCTTGTCCCACCTTGTGCTTCACGCAATAATTTTTGTCAATGCCACTGTGTACAAGTCGTGTCGCATATACCGGGATGTTCATTTTTTCGCTCAACGACCCTACTGATTTTATATGGTCGGCATGGTCGTGTGTCACCAAAATATAGTGTACATTCGAGAACGACAAACCGTATTCCTTGAAACATTTGCGCAAATTGCGCAACCCAATACCCAAGTCAAGCAATACACCAGTGTGCTCTGTATATAGATAATAACAATTGCCGCTGCTTCCACTGGCAAATGAAATGAAATTGAACATCTTGTTGTTTTTATGCAAAAGTATCAAAAAATAAACGATAACACAAGTTTTTATATTACTTTTGCAGTATAAAACCAAGGCTTGAAAACATGTCACATCACAGTTCTGTCGTTCAGAAAATTTGCCTCGCAATGCTGGCTTCACTTGTTCTTGCCGCATGCGAGACAAAAGATGCCGAATTGGTTGAGACTGCATCAAGAACTTTTGCCAACGAATACTTCAATCTACGATATGGAAACGCGGCTACATTATGCACGCAAGAATCACGGAAGTGGCTTGAATACTCTGCGTCAAATGTCAGTCAGTCTGACCTTGACGTCGTGAACAATTATCCTGACACGGCGACATGCGAGATTGTTGACATAGACATGAATGGTGATACTGAGGCCAAAGTAAAGCTTAGGGTGCACAATTTCCTCGACAACGATTCTCTTGAAAACAAGCCTACCATATGTCCTTCTGCCGTTTTCTCCTTCAATATGCACAAAGAAAACGATAGGTGGAAAATTGTGTTAAATGCGCTGCCAGTCGCTATTCATTCCGGCAATTAAATTCACTGCGGCATGTTTTTATCGCTTTGTATGTGACAGGTCGAACATGTAAGTAAGTTTTACAACTATATTGCTTATGTTAGACTTGGCAAAATAGTCGCGCTTTGTGTCTCCGAAAATATTTCCAAGTCCATAATAATAGCGGCCTTCAAGCAAAAAATGTCCTACATGCGGTACTGTATATTCCACTCCTATTCCCGCCGCAATGCCATAATCAAACTTGTTTTCCACCTTCATCGTGTCTTGCGCGACGGTTGTGTTTGAGCGGTCGGCCAAATTGGCATGCGCCAAATCGAAATTGGTAGTTGTCCTTTCATTTATCAAGAAACCGAATTGCGGCCCGGCCTGAAAGAAAAACTGCATGCCTTTCTGTTCCTTTCCCCATGCCAGATGGGCAAAAAAGGGCACCTGAATATAATTCAGGTCACGCACATAGGTTTCCGCTTGATTGGTCGTTGCATTTATCACCGGCTTGTCGTCTGTGGTATATATCCTTTCGTTCCATCCTATTCTTGAATAGTTCACCTCTGCAT
>CAVDJG010000023.1:0-13675 GCA_963609005.1 Acidaminococcaceae bacterium | reverse complement strand
CGTCGAACGCTTCTTGTCGTCGGTTTCATCGTCGGCAAGTTTCTCTATAGGCGATATTACAAGGGCCAGCGGAGTGCGCAGTTCGTGGCTTATGTCGGTGAGGAATGAAAGTTTCATCTCGTCGAGTTTGCGCTTGCGTTCGGCATCGCGCTGAATCTGCTCAATGCGCAATCGCGTCATCTGCTTGTGTATCGTAAGATACCATACAAGCCAGACAATACCGGCAACAAGTGCCGCATATATGATGTATGCCCACCATGAAAGCCACAACGGAGGGTTGACAATGATGGTAATTTCCTCGGTTTGGTTGCTCACGTGGCCGTCCTTTTCCACCACCCGCACTTGCAGAACATATTTGCCGGGATGCAGATTGGTGTAGGTCACGCTTGGTTGCGACTCAACGGTCATAAACCATTTGTCGTTAGCAAACCCTTTAAGGCGGTAGAGGAAATGGCTCTTTTCGGGAATGGTGACATTGTTTGACGTGAGAAGTATCGTGAAGGCGTTCTCGTCGTGGTTTAGCCGCAGCTCGTGCGACGCGTTTACGGCCTTGTCGAGTATTATGCGCCGGTTGTATTTCTCGCCTACCGAGAGAATATGGTCAAAGAGAACCACCCCCGAAAACAACACTTTTGAGTTGGCAGTGTTGGGATATGTCTTGTCCGACGGTATCACATTTATGCCGTCCTGACCTCCTACAATGATTTCGCCATTGCGTGTCTTGCCTATGCTGCGGTAGTTGAACCTGCGTTTCTGCAGCCCGTCGAGCTCGTCGAAACTGCTTGTGAAAAATGTGTATTCGCCTGCCTTGTAGCCCACTTTCACCCTTATTACGCAATTGGACATGGTTGCCCAAATATTGCCGTGGGCATCTTCGGCCACCGCGCATGCCATTTGTGGATAATCAAACAGGCGGGTTATCTTCTTGGTCTTGAAGTCGTAGACGTCAAGACCCGACATGTTGGCGTTCCACAACAGTCCGCGGCTGTCTATGCAGATGTCGTTTACGGCAGAACTTGAAAAGCCCGTTCCGCTCGACGGCGAGGGAATGTTGGTGGCTTTCCGTGTTTTCGGGTCAACAAGCGTAACTCCTACCGAGTGTCCAATGATGTATTTGCCGTGACGGTCAACTTTCACCGACGATACATAGTCAGACTGGATGCCTGAGTTTGATGTGTTGTAATTGACAAACACTCCACGTCTTGGGTCGAGACACTGCACTCCGCCGCCGAGCGTTCCTATTATTATGTTGCCCTTGTTGTCCTCGGTCAGCGACCATACGCAGTCGTTGGCGAGACCCGAAGCAGTGCGGTAGACGGTGAATTTGCCGTTGGCATAGTGTGCAAGTCCGCCGTTGAATGTGCCGAACCACAATGTCCCGTCGGCAGCACAAAGACTGCTCACCACCACATCCGAACCGAGTTTGGTTTCCTTCATGCCATAGTGCCGTGTAGCACCGGTGCTTGGTTGGTGGCAGACGATGCCGTTGTCGTTGGTGCCGCACCAATAGTTGCCTTCGCGGTCAATGGCTATGGTGCATACATTGCCGAGCTTTATTGTAGGATAGTGTGACAGTGTGGGCGAGTAGTAAGCCACTCCGTTGTTGTAAGAACCAATCCATGCGGCATTGGATCGGTCGATGTAAATGCACCGCAGGGTGTTGTCGGGAATTGAATTGGGGTTGTCGTTGTTGTGTATGTGGTTTTGCAGAACGCGTTTTGCAAGGTTGGTCACAAACAGTCCGTATCGTTCCGAGGCAATCCAGAGGTTGTGTTGGGCATCTTCTTTTATGTCGTTCACGAAAATGTTGGGCTTGCCCGTGTTGATTCCGAGCGAAGCAAAGAATGCCGACGGTGAGTCATACCACTTGTTTTGGGCTGAACAATACACCCATGTGTGCCCTGTCGAGTGGTTGCTCACCCAATAGTTGTATTCACTGTCGATGTAAGTGCGGTAGTAGTGCTTGCGATATTTGTAGTGTTCGGCAAGGTGCTTGTTTGTCCACACCACTTTGCGGCGTTTGCCGTCAAGCCTTACGAGCACGCCATTGTTGTAGGAAACAACGAGTGAATTGCCGCGCTCGGTTATGTCGGTGACATATCCCCGGGGCGCAATGTCGGTGTTTTTCGGCGTGGCAAAGAGGTAGGCGCTTTGCTTTTTCTGTGAATAATAGTAGCAGCCCTTGTCGTTAACGGCCACCCAATAGTCGCCCCGGGAGTCGATGAAGATGCGGTTTGGCTTGCCGCTCATGCCTTTGTTGCGCATCCATGTTGTTATGTCTTGGTCGAAACTCTCGGTGTCGGGGTTGTATATGCAGTATCCGTTGTCGGTCTTTACGAGCAATTTCCCGTCGGCGGTTTCCTGAATTTCGTTTACTTGGTTGCTCGATATCGACGACTTGTCGGTTGAGTCTGAATAGAAATTCTTAAACCTGAATCCGTCGTAGCGGCACAGTCCAACCGCAGTGCCAATCCAAAGAACCCCTTGGCGGTCTTTGGTTATGCAACTGATATGACTGTCGGCAAGCCCGTTGTTTATGTCGAGACATCTGAATTCCATATTTCTTGCGGCCGACGTGCAGAATGCCGACACCGCAACAAATGTGGCGATGAGTGTGCGCAATATGATTGTGTCATAGACAGTTCGTTGCATGGCTTGGAAACAGGTTTATGGTTATGCGGTATGGTCGTGTATGTTTAGGCACACAAATATAATGTTTTTGCTTGTATATTGTGGCGTTTTCTTTGCTAATATTTGTCGAATAGTCGTATTTTGTAAAAAGAATGTTATTTTGGGATAAACGTTTTTCAGATAAAAGCCGGTGTGGCAAAGCTCCGAACACTCGCGTATTGAAAGGTTTGCCGCCACCGGCTTCATCCTGAAACAATTAATATGTGATTACATTTACCAACCTTTATTCTGTTTGTAGGTGTTGCCTGAGAGCGAAATCTCGCTGCTCGGTATCTGCCAGAAGCCACGCTTTTCGCGTATGTTCAGCTCTTTGAAAGAGTCGGCAATCGTGACTTTCTGCTTGTTGTTGTACACTTCCGATGGCGTTCCGCTTGCAAGTCCGTTGTCGTTGGCTTGTCCGGCTATGGCCTTCACAAAGGCATCGAGTCCTTGGCGGCGCAAGTCGAAATAGCGTATGCCCTCGCCCATGAACTCTTTGCGGCGTTCCTGCCATATAAGTTCGCGTGATGGTGCGGCACTAATGTCATGGTTGTGGTTCTTGTAGGCACGCCACACAACATCGTTGTAGTATTTTGTTGCATTCTGGCTTCCGAGTTCTGCTGCCATGAGCAACACGTCGGAGTAGCGCATAAGAACCCAGTCCTGGTCTTGCGAAGTCATGAAGTTGGCCCCAGTGACATCGCTTTCGGCTACGGGCATCGATGTTCCGTCGGCAAAGCACAACGGTGCATATTTCTTTATCGTGTATCCTGTGAAGTCGGCCACGTCGTTGTTCTTCTGCTGTGAATATGCCGTATTGCCGTTGTCGTCAATAAGGTTGCGCGTGTTTATTATTGTAGCTTCGCCGCGTGTGTCGTCATTGCTGAACAAAGAATGGGCATACGGGGTGATGGGGCAGGCCCCCCAACCGAAGTTGTAAGGCGCAACGCTGAGGCTTGGCATGCCAATGTTTATGACGAAACGGTTGCCGTTGTAGTTGTTGTTGCTCCAGTTCTGGTCGTTGTTGAACTTTACTACCCACAGAATTTCCTTGGAATCTTCCTTGTAGGTGGTCTTGCGTCCCAATTCCTTGGTCGATTTCTGTGTGCTTGCTCCCGGCCATAGGTCGGCAAAGTTGTTCTCCAGCGAGTATATGTCCGACTTTATAACAGTTTCGCAATAGTTCAATGCGTCGGCCTTGGTGAGTTCGCCGGGCATGGTTTTGCCCTGGTTGTCGTTGTACACTCCGTCGTAGAAGAGATAAACCCTTGCGAGCATGGCAGCCGCTGCGTAGCGGCTTATGCGTCCGAGAGTGGCACTGTTGTCGGTGAACTTGTTGGCCGGGATGTTGTCGGCAGCATATTTCAGGTCCTCTACGATTTGTTTGTACACCTCATCCGGATTGGCTTGCGGCACGATGTCGCGTGAGGGTGTGGTGAGCAGAGGCACGTTTTCAAACATGCGCACGAGGTCGAAGTAGGCAAGTCCGCGTATTGCGCGCGCCTGTCCTTCGGCTGTTGCGCGGTCGTCGGCCGATGTCCAGCTTATTTTGTCGAGCGAAGCGATGAGCAAGTTGCAGTTGTATATACATTTATAATAGTCTGACCAGATGCCGCCGAAGATGTTTGTCTCGTCGGTTTTTATGGTGCAGTCCATGCGGTCGAGCAGTCGGTTGCTCATGTCGCCCGAACCTCCACCGCCGAAACAGTCGTCGCCCATGGTTTCGGCAGCTTGGTAAAGTGTGGGCCACGAGCCGTTTGACACGGTGCGCTGGTATTGGTCGTAGCAGCCAACGACAGCCGATTCGGCCTGCGACTCGGTTTTATAGAAGACAGTGGTGTTGAGACTCGTTTTCGATGAAGTGTCGAGGAAACTGTCGGTGCAAGCCGACAAAGCCACGACAGCAAGTCCCAGGATTGTTATATTCGATTTCATAGATATTCGTTTTTGGTTTTAGAATTTCAAGTTTACGCCCACAATGAATGTGCGGCAGTGAGGATAAGTACCCGTGTCGATACCAGACATCCATGCCTGTTCGCCGAATCCCACTTCCGGGTCCATTCCGTCGTATGAAGTGAACGTGTAAAGGTTCTGCACCTGG
This sequence comes from Acidaminococcaceae bacterium, assembly GCA_963609005.1. Classification (GTDB taxonomy): domain Bacteria; phylum Bacteroidota; class Bacteroidia; order Bacteroidales; family Bacteroidaceae; genus Prevotella. Next base: position 8,904 of record CAVDJG010000023.1, on the reverse strand, counting down.
AAGTAGAGTCGGGCCTGCGATATGGCCTTTACTGCGATGAGTTTAGCGAAATCGTAGCCCACTGTGATGTTGGCTATGCGCAGATAGTCGCCGTTCTGCAGGTAGATGTCAGAGAAGTTTGTCCAGTTCTTGTCGTCGTTGGTGAGGCGGGGCAACTTGTTGCTTGTGCCCTCGCCGTGCCAGCGGCCGAGGAAAGTAGTGGTGTAGTTGCTCTTGTAGCTGTTGCCCCAGTTGCGGTAGCCGCCGTTGGCCACCTTGAAACCAGCCGCTCCTGAGAGCGTTGCCGAGAAGTCGAGCTGCTTGTAGCTGAACCCGAGGTTAAGGCCGAAGTTGAATTTTGGGATTCCGTTTCCAAGGTCGGTCTTGTCGTTGTCGTCGATAACTCCGTTCTTGTCAAGGTCTACAATCTTCAGGTCGCCCGGTGCAACGTTGGGCAATGTGCCGTTGCCGGCGGCTTTCCAGTCGTCAATTTCCTTTTGGTTCTGGAACACTCCAGCTGTTTTGTATCCCCAGAAGAAGCCCATGGCGTGGCCGTTTTGGCAACGGAAAAACTCGGGCTGGTTGTTGAACATGATGTTTGCGTTGGTTGAGTTGCTGCCATATCCGTGGATTATTCCACCCTCAGTAGGTATTTCGTTCACCTCGTTTTTGTTGTAAGCCATGTTGGCTGCGATGTGGTATTGGAAGTCGGCACTCACATGGTCGTCCCAGGTAAGTCCGAGTTCAAAGCCCTGGTTGGTCACGTTGCCGCCGTTGATGTAAGGTGCTTTTGCGCCGGCTGTGGCAAGAATCGGGGCTTGCACAATCCAGTCTTTTGTCTTTTTGTAATACCAGTCAAAGTTAAGTCCAAGTCGTGAGTTCAGAAAGCGTGCGTCGATGCCGAGGTCGGTTTGCTCCGAAGTCTCCCATTTCAGGTCGTCGTTGCCCAGCCGGTCTGAAATGGCACCGTTGGTGTTGAGTGTCGATCCTTTGCCCGTTCCGAAGTTATAGCCTGCTCCGTCGAGAGTGACTGTGGCTGCATAGAGGAACGGGTCGATGTTGTTGTTGCCCACCTGTCCCCAGCTTGCGCGTATTTTCAGGAAGTCGAGCCATGAGCGTGTGCCCTCCATGAAGCTTTCGCTCGACACTACCCATCCGGCCGACACCGAGGGGAAGTTGCCCCAGCGGTGGCTCTTTGCAAAACGAGAGCTGCCGTCGGCGCGCACTGTGAGGTTGGCCATGTATTTGTCTTCGTAGTTCCATCCTATACGGCCGAAGTAAGAAATTCTGCGATAGTCTTCTGCCGGGTAGCCCAAAGTCTCGCCCGTATGTCCGTTGCGGTCGTTGCTTATATAAGCGGTGCTCCACTTGTCGTAGATTGAAAGGAGCACGTTTTTGCCGCTGAGGTTGTCGCCCTGCGATCGTTCTATTTCCATACCCACCATGGCATTGAGTGCGTTGCCGCCCCATTTCCAGTCATAGGCAGCAGTGTTGGTCCATGTCAGTGTCCAACCTTTATACATGCTCTGGTCTGTGGTAGGTCCCGATGTGCGCTGGTCGTTGGTTGTCGACACATAGTCGGGATTGTAGGCGCGGTAGGCATTTGAGTTGTGGTTGAAGCCCAAGAGCGTCTTTATGCGCAGATTCTTTATAGGCTGCAACTCCGCATACACGTTGGCCACCCAGTTTTGGGCATCGGTGCGGTTGTTGCCCCGGTAGAGGTTGGCCACCGGGTTGCCGTCATATTGGTTCCAATCGCTTGCTATTGAGTAGCTGTAACCGTTGTTGAGGTCGGCGCGGCCGTCTTGCTGCAACCCTACCGGCTGCAACGGTGAAGTGGAGTAGGCACCGCGCAGCTTGTTGTTGTACATGTTGCCCGTGATGCCCGAGCGGTTCTTTGTGTAAGAGAACGACAGGTTTTCGCCTATCTTCAGGATGTCGCCGAATATTTTCTGCTCGAGATTTGAGCGGAAGTTGTATCTTTCATAGTTTGAAGCCTGCTTTCCGCCCACGATGCCGTCTTGGCCGTAGTAGCCCAGCGACACTGCGTAGGTGCATGTCTCGTTGCCTCCGTTCACGCCGACGGTGTAGTTTTGCACGGGAGCCGACGACTCAAACATCTCTTTCATCCAGTCGGTGTCATACACATTGCCGTTGGCATCGTGTATGGAAGCCATTGAGTTCCAGTCGTAGGCCGTGCCGCCCGAGTTGATGTTCTGCTCGTCCATCATTTCCATATACTGCTTGGCATTGAGCATCTTCACCTTCTTGGCCACGGTCTGCCAGCCGTAATAGCCGTCGAATGTAACCTGTGCATGCCCTTTCTTTCCGCTTTTTGTGGTCACGATAACCACACCGTTGGCGGCTTGCGCACCGTAGATGGCGGCCGAAGCGGCATCTTTAAGCACGTCAATCGACTCAATGTCAGACGGGTTTACCGTTGCGATGTCAAGACCCGGTATTCCGTCAATCACATAAAGCGGCTTGTTGTTGGTGTTTGAGCCTTGGCCACGGATGATAACCTTCATGCCCGAACCCGGTTGCCCGCTTTCAGAAATGATGTTCACGCCTGGCGTCTGTCCCTGCATGGCTTGCAGAGCGTTGCCGGTGTTGCGTTTTGCAAGGTCGTCGCCCTTTATTTGCACTGTGGCACCGGTCACGAGTTTCTTCTTCTGCACACCATAACCTATCACCACTACATCGTTGAGCGAGTGCGACTCCTCTTGCAGCGAAACGTTGAGAGCATCGCCGTGCACTTTCACTTTCTGCTGCACGAAACCGATGTAAGACACGATGATTGTTTCGCCGTCCTCGGCATCAATCGTGAAATTGCCGTCGATGTCGGTCACAGTGGCAGCCTTGCGGCCCTGCACTTCAACCGATGCGCCGATGAGCGGCTCCTTGTCGGTTGCCGAAATCACTTTTCCGTTGACAGGCTTTGCGCACAGCTCACCCGACGACAGAACGTTCATTGCCGGAAACAGTAATAAAACCGTTAAGGCAATCTTGCATAAAAGCGCGTTTATGCAACCTCTACTAATTAGAAAATTCCCCATAAATGGACGTTTTTAGTTTATTGTTTGAAGTTTAAAGTTGTTGTTCTCGTTTGCTTAATCTGCATGGATTAGGTTTCGCTTGCAAAGCTACAAACAAAAGAAAAACTCCGACTAAAAATACATTTTATATAAATGTAGCTTTTGTTTCAAAAATATGTGCGTTTTGTATCATGGTTTTATAAGGTCTTGATTGCGAGTGTTTTGCGTTTTGTGGCGTGTTGTTTGTGTTTCGTTTTAAGCCTTCATCGCAACCGAGCGGTGCTTTGTGGGCAGAGGCTTCGGCCTTCATTTTCACAGCATGACTTATGGAGCACAAGCGTGTTGCGCATGCAACATGTGTGTGCAGCATACGCAGCACGCGTGTGCCGCATGTGCAGAAAGTCGCAATGTGCATGCCGTAGTGGGGCAGCAAGCGCTTTGTGGTGCCGCTGCAAAACCACTCTGCTTTTGAAAGCGTGCATGAAGGCTATTGTCACGGCACATGAATGTTTCTGCTGAAAATGTAGTAATTTTGCAGCGACAAAGGTTTCACCTTATATAATAAAGACACCAGACAATGGCCGACAACAACACTTCATCACACCGCGACACTCTTGCAAGCCTTTTGCAACAGTATGCCGCCATGCCCGCCGCATCGATAGCCCAACGCGTAAACGATGCCCTCAGCACCAACAACACCCTTGTGGTGACAGCACCGCCGGGAGCAGGAAAATCAACGCTGCTTCCGCTCACGATGTTGTCGGGGATTGACGGATGCCGAAAGATACTGATGCTCGAGCCACGGAGGCTTGCCGCAAGGCAGGTGGCTTGCCGTATGGCCGAAATGCTGCGCGAGCCCGTGGGCCGCACTGTGGGCTACAGGGTGCGGTTTGACAGTTGCACGTCGGCCGATACGCGCATTGAAGTGCTCACTGAGGGCATTCTCACACGCATGATTGTCGATGATGCCACACTCGACGGTGTTGACATGGTGGTGTTCGACGAGTTTCACGAGCGCAGCATCAATTCCGACCTCGCCCTTGCCCTCGCCCGGCAGACGCAGCGGCTGATACGCCCCGACCTGAAAATAGTGGTGATGTCGGCCACCATCGATGCTGCCGACATTTGCAATGCCCTCGGTGCTCAGGCCATAGAGAGTGCCGGGCGGATGTTTGACGTGAAGACAACCTATGCCGAAACCGACTTGCAACGCGAAGACATAGCCCGCACCGTGGCTGTGGCCATAAGCCGTGCGCATGCTGAACACGAAGGCGACATACTGGCTTTTCTGCCCGGACAGGGCGAGATAGAGCGGTGCATGCAGTTGCTTGCCGACTCGCTCGCGCCTACAACGGTAATACCGCTCTACGGAAATCTGCCGCCCGAACGACAGAGGCAGGCCATAATGCCTTCGCGCCAAGGCTGCCGCAAGGTGGTTTTGGCCACTCCCGTGGCCGAGACTTCGCTCACGATAGAGGGTGTGAGGGTGGTGATCGACTCAGGACTGTGCCGCAAACCGGTGTTCGACCCGCACACGTCGCTCAGCAGTCTTGCCACTGTCGGCATAAGCCACGACATGGCGGCGCAGCGCAGAGGGCGTGCCGGACGAGTGGCCGACGGTTTTTGCTACCGGCTTTGGACGCTCGCCACCGATCATCGCATGGCTGAAAAGCGTGTGCCGGAGATTCTTGAGGCCGACCTCGCCCCGATGTTGCTCGACATTCTGGCCTTTGGCGAGAGCGACATATACAGTTTGCCGTGGCTCACTCCGCCGCCCAAAGCCAGCGTGCAAAAGGCACACAGCTTGCTCGTGTCGCTTGGGGCGGTTGGCACCGACGGGCGCATAACGGCCTTCGGCAAGCGCATGGCCGCCATGCCATGCCACCCGCGCATTGCAAGGATGATACTCGAGGCCGGCAACGGCGCGTTGAAATGTCTTGCCTGCGACATTGCTGCCTTGGTGGAGGAGAAAGACCCAATGGCCGACAACACCGACTCGGGCATGCTTCTGCGCATTTCTGCGTTGCGGGCCGGGCGCATGCGCCATTCGCTGGGGCGATGGACGCGCATCGAACAAATAGCGCACGACTACCGCCGCATGGCGCATGCCGATGTTGACAACAGCGCGGTGTCGCCCTACGACATTGGCTTGCTCGTGGCTTGCGCATGGCCTGAACGTGTGGCGCAGGCTTCCGACACGGCCGGGTTCTACCGGTTGTCGGGTGGGGGAGATGTGCGTGTGGCGCAGGCCGACTCTGCATCGGCCTATCAATGGATTGCCGTAGCCTCGCTCAACATGTCGGCCGGCGGCGGACGTGTGTTTCTTTCTGCACCGATAGACATCGGCGCAGTTGTGGAGTCGGGCTCATCTGTGGTAGGCGAGTATGACAATGTTTCGTGGGACAGCAAGACTTGCCGCGTGGTTCAGCGGCATGAGTGGCGCATAGGACGGCTTGTTGCCGACAGTAAACCCATGCAGAACGCCGACAAGAATGTGGTGGTTGCTATTGTGTGTGATGCAGTGAAGAAAAACGGGGCGAGCTTGCTTGACTGGACCGAGGCCGTGGAACGCCTGCAATGTCGTGTGGCCACGGTGGCTGAATGGCATCCCGAACTTGAAATTCCCGACCTTTCAACAACGGCTCTGTTGGCTACGGCCGACAGTTGGCTGCCGCTTTATCTGGAAAACAACGGGCGCATGGCTTCCGACATGCAGAGTCTGAAGAAAATAGATATGGAACAGGTGGTGTGGGCTCTCGTGCCATACGACTTGCAGCAAACCATAAACCGACTTGCGCCAACGCATATCAAGGTGCCAACGGGCAGCAACATACGCATAGACTACCGCAAGGGGGCTTCGGCACCGGTTGTCAGCGTGCGCTTGCAGGAGTGTTTCGGCATGGAACAGACACCAAGCGTTGACGACGGGCGGCGCAAACTGTTGCTCGAACTGTTGTCGCCGGGATTTAAACCGGTGCAACTCACGCAAGATTTGGCAAGTTTTTGGCATTCAACCTATTTTGAAGTGCGCAAGGAATTGAAACGCCGGTACCCAAAACATTATTGGCCGGAAAATCCGCTGGAAGCAGAGGCCGTGAGAGGCACGAGGCGCAATATGCCGAGAAAATGACTGTGCTTTTATTCTTTCAACGCCTTTGGCGTCCAGTTTTTCAGGAAGCGGAGCACCTTTTCCTCACTGTATCCCTTGCCTTCTTCAAGAAAACTTGAGTCTTGGATGTGTAAGATTCTGCCTTCTTGGTTTAAAACCACAAACACGGGGAAACCAAACCGCTGTGGATTGCCAAGGCGTTTCAGTAGAATGTTGGCCTTTTGCAACGCTTCGTCACCTGCCGATTTGCGGGGATTGTAATTTACGTGGATGTAGACAAAGTTCTCGTTCACGACCTTGTTCACCATTGTGTCTTTCTCAACGAAAGCAGCAAAACGCAAGCACCAAGGACACCAGTTGCCGCCCAGTTGGCAAATTACAAATTTGTTTTCGGCTTTGGCATTGGCCACAGCGTTGTCAATTTGTGCAATAGGGTCGATGGTTTCATCGTAAACTTTTCTCAATGCTTCTTGGGCATCGGCTGTCAGCATGGCCATTGCCATGCCGACAAAAATCATTAAAAGTCGTTTCATGTGTTCTGATGACGTGTCATTTCGTGCAAGAGCATATGCCTTGGCGCTTTGGTAAACAACCAAGGCAGCACCGCACTTATTCTATATAAAAGTCCTCGTTGTCTATGCTTTCCGCTTTTTCGGTTTCTTCTGTCGGCTTCTTGGGTTGTTTTTTCAGGTTGCCCTTTTCGTCGAACATTCCATAGGTGGTGCGCAGCACGATGAATTCGGTGCGACGGTTGAGCTGATTGCATATTTCCTGTTTCTCGTTGTCGAGCTTCGTTATAAACTCTTCGGTGAGAACATCATTCTCTTTCAGCCAATTATATTTTTCGGTGAGCTTCTTCTTTATGGTCTTTGGCTTTTCCTTACCGTAGCCTACGGGCGACAGACGGTCGCGTGAGATGCCCTTGGCCACAAGATATTCCACCACTGCTTCGGCCCGTCGTTGTGACAGCAGCTTGTTGTATTCGGCCGATCCCTTGTAGTCGCAGTGTGCGCTGAGCTCAATGGTAACGTTGGGATTTTCGTTAAGAAGTTTCACCAATTCGTCGAGGGCAACGGTTGATTCGGGGCGCAGTGTTGCCTTGTCGAAATCGTAGAAAATGTTGTCGATGAGTACGGGTGCCGTGATAGATGCAAGCGGGAACTGCAAAACATGCTCTTTCGACTCTTCAACCGGCTGCACCTGCAGCTCTTCCTTATGGTTGAGATAGCCTTTGCATGTTGCAAGGAATATGTAGTTGATGCCCGGGTTTACTACGGCCTCGAACGAACCGTCGCCTTTCACACTAAGTTTTTTGTTTGTTCCGTCGCTTCCTACCATATATATCTGTGCGGCAGGAAGCTCATATCCATCCTGTTCATACACCCATCCTTTCACGTTTTGCACAATCTCCGGGTATTCGAAACTGTATATGTGGTCCCAACCTCGGCCGTCGTTGCGGTTTGACGAGAAATAGCCGCGGTTGTGCACACCCTCGAAAGTCATTCCGAAATCGTCGCCCTGGGAGTTGAGCGGGTAGCCGGGATGATCTATATGATATTTCCCGTCTTTGCCCACCGAAGCAATAAAGATGTCGAGCCCGCCCATTCCCGGATGCCCGTCGCTTGAAAAATAAAGGTCGCCGTTAGGGCGGAATGTGGGAAACTCCTCGTTGCCCGGTGTGTTAATCGGTTCGCCAAGGTTTTCAACGCCACCCAGTCCGGCAGCAGTTATGCGTGCTCTCCATATGTCAAGTCCGCCCATTCCCCCCGGCATGTCCGAAGCGAAATACAGCCATTGCCCGTCGGGCGATATGGCAGGGTGAGCGTAGCTTGACAGTGTGTCGCGTGTTATTTCGAGTGTCGATGCCTTTCCCCATGCCGCATCGGCACGGTTTGAAGTCACGATTTGGGCATAGCGTGGGTAAGAGGCATCGGTGAGACATTGTGTGAGATACATCGTGCGCTGGTCGGGCGAGAGCGCGCTTGCACCCTCGTCGGCTTCGGTGTTCAGACCGCCACTCACGGCTTCGGGCTTGCCCCAGTGTCCCTTGTCGTCTTTCTGCGACATGAATATGTCGCCGTTTTTCGCTCCCGTTATTCCGCTCACCTCATTGCCTTGCGCCTCATTGCGTGTTGAAGTGAAATAGAGCATTTCATATTGGTCGCCGGCAAGCATAGGCGAATAGTCGGCTCGGCGCGAGTTGAACACATCCATGCGTTTCACCGTGTAGCGCGAACCTTCGTCTTTCATTTTCTGGGCACGCTGCGCCGAATACAGTCCGTTGCGTGCGAGCTTGCTGTCGGGCATAGAGTCGAGCACAATCTTGAATTCCTGCTCGGCCTGTTTGTAGCTGCCGTTTTTCAGCAGTTGCCTTGCATATTCAAGACGTGCCGTGTTGTCGGCCTGTCCATAGCGCATGGCGTTGCTGTAAGCGGCTATCGCCTTTTGCGTGGCGTTAATCCGTCGGTTGCAATCTGCAATTTTAAGAGCAATCTTTCCACGCTTTTCACGCTCTTTGGGCGAGGTGCGGCTATAAGCCTGCTTGAATTGTGTCGCGGCATCGTAATACTCTCCGAGCGCGAGATATTTCTCGCCCTTTTTCAGGTTTTTGTCGGCCCCACACCCTGAGGCGAGCAATGCCGTTGCTGCGACAAGTGCGAGAACCAGATATTGTATGTTGTTTTTCTTCACGTTGTTTGCTGGATTATATATGTAAAAACGTCGTCATCTAAATATAGATAACGACGTTTTTCATGTTTTATTGTGTGGTATGGTGTATAG
>CAVDJG010000022.1:3401-13842 GCA_963609005.1 Acidaminococcaceae bacterium | reverse complement strand
TTCCGATGTAAGCTTTAAACCGGGGATTTAGTTGATAATGCCGGTCCAATCTAACAAACAGCAGCATGGCTTCGTGGAATTTTCCGCTTTGGAAATAGTCGAGAGCCATGCCAAGCCTGTCTTTGTCGCTAAGGTCGGCCTGCGTGCATGCAGTGCTGCGGTTTTCTGCCATGACACTTGCGACAAAAAGCAACGCGCATGTTGCCAGAATCTTGGTGCATTGTCTTTGGGGCAATAATGTCACTTCGTGTAGAAATCTATTAGTCGTGTTATCGCCCGCTTGCACACTGCACAAAATTCGGGCGTGACATTGCTTCTCATGCGACAGTCGTAAGACGGACGGTAAACGCCACGCATACTGTAGCCTGCACCTTCAAACACTCCTACCACCCCTGGTTTGGTGTCTGTTGTAGGTATGGGCGTGCCTTTCTTTATCAGGTCTTCCCATTTGCCGTGGAAATTTGTCAACGTTGTCAGGTTATCCTCCCAAGGTTCTATATCGTGCGGGTAGAGTGGTATCTGCTCGAAATCGTATGCATACTCATCGCCCAATCCTGCAAAACTGTGTCCAAACTCATGTGTCACGACCTGTCTGTACAGTTTGTGGTGGGTCATTGACAGATTGTATGAGTTCAGGATGCCGCCGCCACCGTATTCTTCAGTGTTTACAAGCACGATTATATGTTCGTATGGAGTGCCGGCGAGACAGTCGTGCAAATCCTCCAAATTGAGTGTAGTGAGATAGCGTGCACTGTAAAAAGTGTCGAAATGGCTGCTCAATGCAGTGTTTTTCCACACACCTTTTGACGGTTCGCTTGTTCCGCTGTCTTGTGAAACGGCCTTTACTGCGATAATGTTAAACCGGTCTTTCATCGATGCGAAAGGTTCATGTGCGAATATAGCGTCAGTCGCAATCTTTGCATCATCTATGAACTTGTCCATTTCAGATGCCGTATAGCCCTCGGCAACATAGGCAATGTGTATGCATTTTGTCGTGTCACGGGCCTGCTGCAACGTGGTGTATGGGGTTGTATTCTTAAATCCAACGCGCCTTATAAGAATATCGCTTGGCACAATGGTATGTGTTAATGTTGCGACAATCTCACGACGGTTGTTGCGCAGGTCAACAGTAACATCGACAGTATCCTTGGGCATCGGTATGAGAAACACGTTTTCAAAGGCTTTTGACGTGGTTTTTGCCTCATCGTAAGAGAGCCATTCCTGAAAGAGGGTAGAGAATGAATTTTTGTAGAGCACCTCGTCCGTCCCGTGTTTCTTCACCGTTATCTGTCCGTTGCCTTCCACGGGCAGCTCGGCAAGGTGGGCGCGTTTGCCATACCAGCGTGGCATAAGGTTGAGCTTGTCAACGGCTATTGTCTGTGAATTGGCATTTCCCGAGAATATATAGTCGATGCGCAACGTACTGTCGCAAAACAATTCGCTGAAAACGTCGGCCTTTACGCCCTTTGTAGCCAACAATAGTATTGCCAAAAATATAATTCTTCTCATAACGTATGTGTATGTTTATTGTTTCTGATTTCGTGCAGCAAGTCAACGATGTACGGCCTGTTCCAGTCGTTTTCATGCCTTTTGAGTCCGTCAAACGACAAAAGGTCTATGTCCATCATTACGATGTTCTGTTCGCGCTTTTCGCGACTGTCGCCGCACTCCCGTTCTATTTTTTTCAAGCATTCGGTTGTAGCCGTTTCGTCGCGGAGTGTCTTTGCTACAGCGAGAGCATTCAAGAAACGTCCCGATTTTATGCCTATTGGCGATGTCCACATTGTTCGTGTGAACACCACATCATCAAATTCCCGTTTGATTAGCTCCATAGCACGACCGAAACAGGTTTCCTGTTCGCTGTTCGACCCTAATGACATTATCGTTACATGCTCTTGCATTTCCTGATATGTTATGGTGCTTTTATTAGTTGAGGGTTGTGTAGTGCTGCGACGAAAGAGCTTTTTCGGTTTTGTTACAAGCGTCTTGACGCTCATTTTCCACAACTTCTATATGTCCATAAGCATAGCATGCCACAAGACCAGTCCAAAATCCGAAGTATCTGACTATGAAACTGCCCAATGTGCATGTCACGAAAATGAGATATTTGAAATAGCCGGGCAAACCGGTAGGGTCGCCGTTGGCAATCCCAATACAGTCGATTTGGTTGGCATAAACGACAATGAGCGTTGGCGAAATCATAAATACCAACCCTATCGATATAGAAAGCAACGACAACAATGCCACGATGAATATATAACCCACATGGCGCAGGCCATTGCGGTAGTCGCGCTTGAATATCTGCACAAACTTCATGTCGGTTGTTATAAGATATTTTGTAGCAGAATAAACCAATGGCAGCATGAAGAATATTGCTATGAGCGATATTAATGATGTGCTTGCAAACAACGGTATAAAAACATTGCCTTCTGAAACATGACGCTCAATAAACGAAACAACCACGAACACATTGATTGTGGAAATAGCCAAGAATACAATGGCAAACAACGCCAAGAAAAGCATTGCTACTTTTAAATGTTTCAGAGTGAGGCGTTTCGTGCGTTCCCCGTTAATCAAATGAAGGAAGCCGGCACAAGTGCGACTGTTGGTCAAGAATGTGCAAACCGAAAGCAAGGCTGCTGCACATGAGCATACAACTGTCGGTAGTGACGACATTGTGCCGTGCGCCCACAATGACAGGCAGAATACCGTAAGCCCCAAAAACAGCGACTGTATTGTGCAAAACAGCCATGTGCGTTTGAATATTGTCGCAAAATTGGTGCACAACACATTGAATGCCGTTCCTAGACATTCGGCATAATTTCTGCGTTTTATAAAATCGTTGGTTATCATTTCGTGTCTTTTTACTTTTTGGTGAGGTATAGCAACACGCTCACATACGTCTTCTGAACTCTGCGCATACTATTGCCGTGGCAATGGCTACATTCAAGCTTTCTGCCGTAGGGCGCCCCGCAGGATAGCTTGGTATTCGCAGTCCGTGGGTTATGTGTCTTCTCACATCCTGCGATATTCCTTTTCCCTCGTTTCCCATTATTATTATTCCATTGCCAGAAAGTGCCTGTGCATACATGTCGTCGGCTTCAAGCATAGTCCCGTACACTGGTGTAGTGTCTGGCATGGAGCCTATAAATTGCACAATATCGGTGTAATGCACGTTCACTCTTGCGATGCTTCCCATTGTAGATTGCACGACTTTGGGATTGTAAATGTCGGCAGTGTCGCGGCTACACACGATGTCGGCGATGCCAAACCAGTCGGCAATACGCACAATTGTACCGAGATTGCCGGGATCTTGCACGCCGTCGAGAGCAAGAATGAGTTTGTCTGCCATTTCGCCAGGGATTAATTCCCTATGTTTCTGTTTGAAAATTGCGACTACCTGCTGCGGACATTTCAGAAAACTTGCCTTTTGCAAGTCTGCTTCTTCAACCTGAATGGTTTCACATCCCTGCGCAGTGAGGGCCGTGCGGTGTGCAGAAATCCAGTCGGCAGTGCCTATGACATTTACAGCCTGACACGCTTCCAGCAAGTCGCCTACGCATTTTGGTCCTTCGGCCACAAACACGCCTTCCCTGTCGCGGTTTTTCTTCATTTCCAGCGAGTGGATATATTTTATTTTATTCTTGCTTATCATCTGTCTGTATCGCAAATAAAGGCATTGCAAAGGTAGTAATATTTATTAATTATTTAGTACCTTTGTGCGCAATTTAAAGCATATTGACTATTATTAAGCACATATTATACAAGTTGCCGAAACCTTTGTCGTGGTTGGGTTTCATCGCCATTTCTGTTGTTGCAATGGCAGTTGCCGCGTGCTCATCAACTAAATTCATACCCGACGGGCAAACTTTGCTGAAAGACGTGAAAATCGTTTCCGACGACAAACGGTTTGACTGCAATTCGCTCATGCCTTATTTGGGGCAACGGCCCAACTCCAAATGGTTCTCACTTTTTAAAGTTCCATTGGGCATATACAGTCTTTCCGGGCGCGACTCCACAAAGTGGGGCAACCGTTTTGTACGCAGGTTGGGCGAAGCTCCTGTCGTATACGACTCGCTTGCAGCTATAAAAACATGCCAAAACATGACTTCGGCAATGCGGCAAATGGGCTATATGCAAGCCGCAACAAGCTGGAAATCGAACAACAAGCACAAGAAAACGTCGTTACAGTTCACGGCTATTCCCGGGCCGTTGTACACCATAGATTCTGTAAAATACGAGATTGACGACCCAAACATTGAACAGATTCTTGGTCTTGACCAACCGGAAAACAGAAAGTTGAAACGTGGGATGACGTTCTCGACAGAAAATCTTGAAGCCGAAAGAAAACGTATCACTGCCATATTGCTCGACAGTGGATATTACAGGTTCAATAAAGATTTCATGAATTTCAGGGCCGATTCCACTCGAATGCCCAACAAGGTGGATGTCGTTTTGCACCTTATGAAATACAAGGCGAGCAACAACTCTCCTGCCGAATATCACAAATGCTATGTAATAAACGACATCAATTATACTGGCGGAGACGACAGTGACGTGCATTTGCGCCACAGTGTGCTCGTGAACAATACTGAAATGCAGGCAGGCAAACCGTTTAGTGCGAGTGATTTACAGCACACATACAACAATTTTGCCCGCTTACAGGCCGTGCGCTACACCAATATAAAATTTAAAGAACATGCCGACTCTGCACTTCTTGACTGCGACATACAGGTGAGCACTAACAAGCCGAACACGATTTCATTCCAGCCCGAGGGGACAAACACTGCCGGCGACCTTGGCGCAGCGGCCTCGCTTACTTACGAAAACCGTAATCTTTTTAGAGGAAGCGAACTGTTGAGCATTCAACTGAGAGCAGCTTTTGAGGCAATAACAGGCTTGGAAGGCTATCAAAACCAAGACTACGAGGAATACAATATCGAAGCCAAACTGATGTTTCCGAGAACTCTTGCGCCTTTCCTCTCACGCTCGTTCCGCAGAAAGAGCAACACGCAGTCGGAACTTTCAATAAGCTACAATCTGCAGAACCGCCCTGAATTCCACCGCAGAGTGTTCTCTTCGACATGGCGCTACCGTTGGGAAGGCAGCAAACACCGTACACAATACCGTCTCGACTTGGTTGATGTGAACTATGTGCGCATGCCGTGGATTTCGGCCACATTCAAAAAAGATTATCTCGACGACGCGTCAAACCGGAATGCAATCCTGCGCTATAACTATGAAGATTTGTTTATCTTGCGCACAGGTTTCAATCTAAACTACAACAATTCCAAATATGCGATAAGGGCCAATATCGAAACCGGCGGCAATCTGCTAAATCTATTTTCGCATGCTCTCGGCACCAAGCGCAACTCAAACGGGCAATACACCTTATTTAATATAGCCTATGCACAATATGTGAAGGCCGACTTTGACTACACCAGATTGTTCACTTTCGACACGCGCAATACTCTGTCATGGCACTTCGGCTTTGGTTTGGCCTGTCCTTACGGCAACAGCAATGTCCTGCCTTTCGAGAAACGCTACTTCTCGGGGGGAGCCAACTCGGTGCGCGGATGGAGCGTGCGTGGGCTCGGACCTGGTTCGTTCAAAGGTTCCGACGGGCGAATAGATTTCATCAACCAAACTGGCGACATGAAGTTAGACCTTAATTTGGAGTGGCGCACGTTTTTGTTCTGGAAATTCAACGGGGCTTTCTTTATCGATGCAGGCAATATCTGGACCCTGAAAGATTATCCTGAACAGCCCGGCGGACAATTTAAAATCAACGAGTTCTACAAACAGATAGCTGCTGCATACGGGCTTGGATTGCGTCTAAACCTCGACTATTTTGTCTTGCGCCTTGATTTCGGCATGAAAGCAGTAAATCCTGCCTATACCAACTCGCGTGAACATTATCCGCTTGTACACCCTGATTTCGGGCGTGATTTGGCTGTGCATTTCGCTGTGGGACTGCCTTTCTAAATTGTGGATATTTTTGTTAATTTAAGCCCAGAATCCCTTTGTTCCAACTAAGTTTGTGAAAGGTTTATTAACTGCAACATGACGCGATAATTCGGAATAAATGTGTACTTTTGCCGACTGAATATAATTTAATGACAAAATGAGATTTATATCGAAAAACTGGTTTGAGACAACTGTGCGCTATGAGCGCCAGACTGAAGATGGACTGAAGAAAGTAAGCGAATTGTATGTCGTTGATGCCATTAATTTTGGTGAGACAGAAGAAACCATAACACAAGAACTTGCTCCTTTCGTGAGCGGAGAATTCAATGTAAAGGGCATAACTCCCGCTACATACAAGGAAATCATTTTCAGCGATGATGCAAACGATGACAAATGGTATAAGGCAAAGTTGACATTCATCACATTGGACGATGTCACGAGCAAAGAAAAGAAGACCAATGTTTATTATCTCGTTCAGGCCAAGACTTTCAACGGTGCCGTTACCAACATAGAGGAAGCTATGAAAGGTTCGCTTGGCGAATATGTAATAGCCAACATTTCAGAGACAAAGATTCTGGACGTGTTTGAGCACGAGGCTACTAAGAGCGACAAAACCGACGACCGTCCTGAATATGAAGAGCAGGACAAAAAGCAGGAGGACAAATAACATGGACAATGACGTGGCTGGCAGGCTGCACGATGTTCTGGACACCATTCCCGACAACGTGAAACTTGTGGCGGTGAGCAAATTTCACCCCATTGAAAGCATAAATGCTGCCTATGCTGCCGGACAGCGGGTGTTTGGCGAAAGCCGAGAGCAGGAACTTTTGTTGAAAAAGAATGCCTTGCCGGATGATATTGAATGGCATTTTATAGGCCATTTGCAGACAAACAAGGTTAAATATATAGCTCCGTTTGTTTCGATGATTGACTCGGTAGACTCAATGAAACTGCTCAGGGAAATTGACAAGCAGGCTGCACGCCACGACAGAGTCATAGACGTTCTTCTTGAACTTCATGTGGCCGAAGAGGCTACGAAATATGGGTTGACTACCGATGCTTGTATGGAGTTGCTCGCAAACGAAGACTGGCGGTCACTGAAAAACGTGCGGATACGCGGTTTGATGACCATGGCCTCAAACGTTGACGACGAAAAGCAAATAAGAAATGAGTTTTCCACTGCTCTTGATTTCTTCAACGAGGTAAAGAAAACATACTTCCCAACCGACGATTATTTCACTGAAAGAAGCTGGGGCATGAGCCACGACTACAAGGTGGCAATAGATTGCGGAGCGACAATGGTGCGTGTAGGCACTTACATCTTCGGCGATCGGGTCTACTAAGAATGAAATTAAAAAAAGAAAAGCGTATGAAATTTCTGTAGCTTACATTGTTGCAGGAGTTTCATACGCTTTTTCTTTTTGAGGCCAGTATCAATATGCCTCGCGATATTTGTTTTCGTCCTTGTCGCCCAGCATTGACAGATAACTTTGGTATCTGCTTTCGGATATATAGTGATTTTCCACAGCCTTCAACACCGCACAGCCTGGTTCGTGTGTATGTGTACAGTTGTTGAAACGGCAGTCTTTTGAAAAAAAGAAAATCTCTTTGAAATAGCTTGTGAGTTCCTCAGGCTTCATGTCAAAAGTGCCAAACCCTTTTATTCCCGGAGTGTCAATCAGATAGCCTCCACCCGGAATCTCTATCATTTCGCTGAATGTGGTCGTGTGCATGCCGGTGTCGTGTGCATCGCTTATATCCGATGTCCGCAAATTTGTTCCCGGTAGGATGCGGTTTATCAAAGTAGACTTGCCCACACCGCTGTTTCCGCTCAACAGCGTTATTTTCCCCTTCAGCATTGCCGGCAACAAGTCTGTTCCGTCGCCATTGGCAGCCGATATGGCAACGCAACGATAGCCTATATTGTCATACATTGACATTACCATTTCCTGATAGTGAAGTTCCTCATCGGTAAGAAGGTCGGTCTTGTTGAACACCAATGTTACCGGAACGCTGTATGCCTCGGCAGTTGCGAGGAAACGGTCGATAAAGATTGTGCTTGTCTGAGGGTGGTTTACTGTCACTATTAGAAAAGCCTGATCAACGTTGGCTGCGATGATATGGCTTTGTTTGCTCAGGTTTTGCGATTTCCTCACGATATAGTTGCGGCGGTCGCATATCGACGTTATGAATGCCGTACCCTCCTGATTGAGGGTTATGTCAACGATGTCTCCCACGGCAACTGGATTGGTGCTGCGTATTCCCTTTAACCTGAAATTTCCCTTTATCTTGCAGTCAACGATGTTACCGCCGCCGGTTTTCACTGAATACCAACTCCCGGTGTTTCTTATCACCAATCCGCGCATGTTAAGTTGCTTTTGTTATACATTCACTTATTGTGCATGACGAAAAAAGGTAAAACAGAAGAATTTACCGGTTTTACGATTATAAAATTCTACTGTTTTACCCATATACATTGCCGACAGACTATTATACTGTCATGATTTCCTTTGTCTTCTCGGCCAAAAGTTCATCGACTTTCTTTATATACTTGTCGTGTATTTTCTGAAGTTCAGCCTCGGCATCCTTTTCATTGTCCTCTGACAATCCGTCCTTTATGGCTTTCTTCAATTTTTCCTTTATCTCTCCGCGCACATTACGCACTTCAACTTTTGTGCGCTCGCCAATCTTGTTGCATTGTTTAACAAGCTCCTTGCGGCGCTCCTCAGTAGGCTGGGGAATGCCGAGGCGTATTATCTCGCCGTTGTTCTCGGGTGTGATGCCCACGTCGCTGTCCATGATGGCCTTCTCAATATCGCGTATTGCCTTCTTGTCCCAGGGGCGTATCGCGATGGTTCGAGGGTCAGGAACCGACACATTTGCAACTTGGTTGAGAGGAACCATTGAGCCGTAGGAGCTCACTCTCACCCCTTCAAGTATTGCGACATTCGCACGTCCGGCGCGGATGCGTGCAAGTTGTTCCTCCAGATACATGGCGGCCATCTCCATACGCTCGTTTGCGCCGTTCAAAGTTTCTTTTACATCAATCATCGTTGTCAGTTTTATCTTTCTGCAAATTTAGGTATTTGTTTCCAAAGTGCCAAATTATTGCCGTTTGAATGTTGGGCACATCAGTCTTTTTGCAACGCTCCGATTCTGTCCAGTTCTTTGGCCACGATATTGGTGAGTGTCACAAACTCGGCGACAGAAAGTTGCTCCGGGCGTTTGGTCATAATGTCCTGTGCATAGAAATCGGTGGCGACATCCTTGCCCGAGAATATCTGCCGCAAACTCACGCGCAGCATTTTACGGCGTTGGTTGAACACTGTCTTCACCACACGCTTAAACAAATCTTCGTCGCAACCGAGACTGTCCACCTTGTTGCGAGTCATTCTTATTACGGCGCTCTTTACTTTTGGAGGCGGGTTGAAGACGTTCTCATCGACAGTGAAAAGATACTCCACATCATACCACGCCTGAATGAGCACCGACAAGATGCCGTATGCCTTGCATCCCGGTGCAGATGCAATTCTCAATGCAACCTCGCGTTGAATCATACCCGTGCAACAAGGAATGAGGTTTTTGTTGTCGAGCATCTTGAAGAAGATCTGTGAGGAGATGTCGTAAGGGTAATTACCTGTAAGCACAAATTGCTTTCCTCCGAAAACACCGTTCAAATCCATACGGAGGAAGTCGTCACCGATGATGTTTTCATTCAGCGCAGGGAAGTTGGAGTGAAGATACGCCACCGATTCCTTGTCAATCTCGACAGCTTTTACAAGACGGCCTTTTGTCACAAGATATTGTGTCAGTACTCCCATGCCCGGACCGATTTCAAGTATTGGCAAGTCAGGGCATTTGTCAACAGTGTCTGCTATGGCCTTTGCTATGCCAAGGTCGGTAAGGAAATGTTGCCCCAAATTCTTTTTAGGTCTTACTGTCTTCATCTTTGCCTCTTGTTGTGTTTTGTCATAAAAAAAGTCTGTGAGCATTCAGCATAGGCAGAATGCTTACAGACCATATTGTGTTTTGTCGTGTTATTCGGCTTCCTGGCGGTCGTCGATATTGTCGCCCTGTGTCGGGGCAAGTGTGCTTTCGAAGTCGGTGATGCCATTCTTTACAAGAATGTTGTACCACTGAATGAGTTTCTTTATGTCGCTGTCGTGCACACGGTCGCGGTCATAGTCGGGAAGAACGGCAGAAAAAAAGTCATGCAGTTCTTTTGCTGAACATTTTTTGTAGTTGAGCGAACATTCTTTTGACTGTTCTTTCTCGCCGAGGTTCTTCAAGACTTTCCACAATGGTATGTCTTCTGCATCAGTGTACATTGCTATGTCGGCAAGACTTGTAACTCTGTCCGACGCGAATGCCGGCTGACGGCGGTGTGTCTCATCGATTGCTTCCACTATAAGATTCATTTTCCCGCGTGAAACCAACTTGTAAAGTCCCGGTTTTCCGGCGATCGAAAGTATTG
>CAVDJG010000022.1:621-3391 GCA_963609005.1 Acidaminococcaceae bacterium | reverse complement strand
AAAGTATTGTTTCCATTTGTTTGTCGCTTTTATTTGTTTATTTTTCTTAATATAATATCCAACTGTTCTTCTATGTTTTTCTCTCCATCATTATCAATGACGAAATCGCTTTTTGCCGAAATCTCGTCCTGGCTCATCTGGCAAAATATCCATTCCTTGGCCTTTTCAGCCGAGATATTGTCTCTCTCCACAATCCGCTGCACGCGTATTTCAACGGGGGCCGTAACACAGACTATATAGTCGAATGCTATTCTTTCGTTGAATTTGCTTTCAAACAGGATTGCACTCTCAAGCCAACTTTTGCCCGACTCGAGAAAATCATTTGCCACCGCAGGATGAACGACAGAATTTATTCTCTGCTTGTTTTCCTCGCATGCCAATATGTAGGAGGCCAATATGCGCTTTTGCAGTTTCCCGCCCTCATACAAATTTCCGCCTACGATTTCGGCAAGTTTGCATTGAAGGGCTTCGGAGTCATGCATCAAGCGTTTTGCTGCAGCATCACAGTCATACACGTTGATGCCTCTTTTCTCCAAGAGCGCACACACGTACGATTTCCCGCTACCAATACCTCCCGTTATAGCTATCTTCATGCCTTTATTGTTGTTCAATAAGATAGTCAACCTGTTGTATTTCCATTCTGACGTTTCTCACGCCATGTGGACTTGTGCGCAGGTGTATTCTGCACTTGTCCGACGGATGACTGGCTACCTCGTTATAGTCAACAACCACAGAAAAGTGGTCGGCATTGACACGTCTGAACATCGTGGCACCAACCGTGAACGAAAGTCTTACCCGTGCCGGGAAAGTGCGCAAGATTTTGCCTTCCGGCATATTTATTGCCTTAATCGGCACGTCTATGCTTTCTTCGGTGAGGATGTCGGGATATAATCCTATCTTAATAGTCGAAGGAACTATCTTCACTCCTTTTATCGAAGCCAATGCAACGGTCTGCACCACGGTGTCGCTGAAATTCACGATGTTCAGCGGCTGTGTCTTTACATACTGCAAACTGTCGAGAATATGTTTGCTTGCATATACCGTAACGGTTTCAGGCCAGAACCGTGTGCGTGCCAGATAAAATGCCTTGCTGGGCACTATGTGGCCCGTCAATTTTATCGGAACGACTTTCGACAGACCGAAATTGAAATAAAAGCTTATGTTTTCAGGCTTTACCTGAGTTATCTTCGACGAACTGTTGAGTCGCTGGTAGACAAGCTTTATTATGTCGGCCGATGCCACAGTGCCTTGACCTGTCTGTTTGTTGGCGTATGTAGCAAAATTTATCTTTATCGGACGTATTCCCTCACCATACATGTATGACACGAGCGTATATCCTTTGTCTTTGACATTCACACGCAAAGTGTCTTCCACATCAGTGGTTATCACCGCATTTTTCGGAACATTTGTCAATTGCACCGGAATATGTATTTCCTGCTCATAAGTCTCGTTGAGTGTCATCATAAGCCAAAATGTGCCACTCAGAAAGAGAAAGAACAAAAAAATCAGAAACTCTTTGTTCACAGAACTAAACAAAAAATTTCTGACAATTCTGTATATCCGTAATATTTGTGCAATCATCCTAATATGCGACAATGTTCATTTCGCGTGCCTGTGTCAGGCTTTCTGCATCTGTGCGGCAGCGTTGGCAAAAACGTAGTTCTTGTCGGCAGTAACAACAACACCGCGCGCAATCTCGATTTCAACCGTGTTATTGGCCAAGTCGATGCGTTTTACCGTACCGTAGATTCCGCCACCAGTGATGACTTTGGTGCCTTCTTGAAGCGAATTCTGGAACTTGCGTATTTCTTTTTGTCTCTTTTGTTGCGGACGGATCATGAAGAGCCACATGATGACGAATATTGCCACCATCATTATCAACATTCCCATGCCTCCGCCTTGCTGGGCTTGTGCAGCCAATACGATTGTATTCATTTCTTATTCGTTGAATTAGTTTGTTATTTCGTTTGGTTTTAATCTACACTTTTTCACTGTGCGGTCTCGGTTTCTGCATTTCCGTCAGACTTTTCTTCTGCCGCCTCTGGCTGGGCGACAATGTCGTTCTGGCGATTTTGGTCATATCTTGCCGCAGTCTTTGCCTTGCGTGCCTTTGCCGGTTCAATAGTCTTCAGCATCTTACCGGTATCAATAAGATAACGTGCAATAGCATCAAGCATTCCGTTGATATAGCCTCCGCTCTTTGGGGTGGAATAGAGCTTTGCAAGGTCAACATATTCGTTTATGGTAACACTCACGGGTATGTTGGGGAATGTCAACATCTCGGCAATTGCAATCTGCATCACAACCACATCCATGTAGGCCAACCGCGAGAAATCCCAATTGCGCGAGGTTTCGCTCATGTAATGCTGATATTGGTCGGCATTGAGTATTGTGGCCCTGAAAAGTTTCCGTGCGAAATCCTTGTCTTCTTCGTCCTTGTATTCAGGCAAGAGTTCTTGTTTCGACTCGTTTTTCGGGTCGAAACGCTTTATTGTTTTCAGCACGAATGTGTCAACCACTTCCTTGTCGTCGTTCCAATAAAGGCTCTTTTCCTCGAGAAGGGCATCCAAGTCCTCGTTTTCCTGTATGAGCTGGCGGTATAATTTGCGCCATATCTCACGGTCGGCTTCATAAGAATCGTCTTCGCTTGCCATATATTCGGCATACGCCTGACTTTGTTCTATCTGATTGCAAAGCTTGCGCACAAACTCCAAATCGTCGTGCCAATTTTGCTTTTGCGACTCCATAAACTCGCCAAGAGCCTTGTTCT
>CAVDJG010000022.1:0-553 GCA_963609005.1 Acidaminococcaceae bacterium | reverse complement strand
GCGACTCCATAAACTCGCCGAGAGCTTTGTTTTCCTCCAACTGCAAGGCAAATTTGTTGCAGATGAACTTCTGCGACGGAACTTCCGTACCTTCGCGCTGTGCCCTTTGGGTCAATATCTCCACCCTGTGTTGTTCTTCACGGGTTACGGCGACAATAAGTTCCAGCAGATAATTGTACAAATCGTAGGCTTTTGACAGACTGAACAACAATTCCTTTTCAGCACTGTCCATGTTTTTGTTGCCGTTTTGATAGTATGCGTAGGTTAACTGGACTATCTTTATCCTTATTAGCTCTCGATTAATCATGCCTATATAAATAATGTGTCTTCTTGTGATATTTGTACAGCCGCATTTTATCGCCCCGAAACACGCAACCCAATCTGCGCGCACTAAGGCGACGGCATTTCTTCTGCAAAAATAGATAAAATTACATTAACCACCAAGGAAAGATGCCTTTATTGTATGTTTTTTTTGCCAAGTTTTGCGTATTACGCAGAAAAAGCGTAACTTTGCACCGCTTTTTTCGGCACATCGATGCAGAACGAATTCTCG
>CAVDJG010000021.1:0-14438 GCA_963609005.1 Acidaminococcaceae bacterium | reverse complement strand
CGTTATTGCCGTGCGTGCTGTAATGAAACAGTCCGTTGTCGGGCAATGTGTATTCGGTAACATCAAAGTCGAGAGCAGGCAACCCATCGTTCTCGGGCTTGAAAGGTATGGTAGCATTCTGCACTGGCTCAACCTTCACGACGGCCACGCCTTGGTTGATTATGCCCAACTGGCTTGCCGCCGCGTGAGAAAGGTCGATTATGCGCCCGCGAGTGTGTGGTCCGCGGTCGGTCACGCGCACAATCACGCTGCGGCCGTTGCTCTCGTTGGTCACTTTGAGCAGAGTTCCGAATGGGTGGGTGCGGTGTGCGCATGTAAGACTGTCGTGGTGCAGTCTTTCGCCGCTGCTTGTGCGTGCCCCGGTGGCACGCTTTGAGTAAAACGAAGCCTTGCCCTTCTGCGTTTGCGCTTGCAGCTGAAGGGTAGTGATTAAGGCAACTGTTATGTATAAAACCTGTTTATATTTCACTATACAATGGTTTGTTGGTTTCTTTCTTGGGGCTTGTTCCACGGGGCGTGAGTCCGTGGCCGCCCAAACGGGATGAAGTGTCGTGCGGCATTTCTGCGCCGCACGACACTTCTTTTCATGTGCTTTCAGTGCACGTTATACTATTCCCTGTGCCATCATGGCGTTGGCCACCTTCATGAATCCTGCCACGTTGGCGCCCTTAACATAGTCGATGTAGCCGTTTTCCTGCTTGCCGTATTTCACGCACTGTTCGTGTATTGAGTGCATGATGTAGTGCAGTTTTTCGTCAACCTCGGCCTCGCTCCAGCTGAGGCGTATCGAGTTCTGTGTCATTTCAAGGCCCGATGTGGCCACACCTCCGGCGTTGACGGCCTTTCCGGGAGCGAACAACTGGCCTGCTGCAACGAATTTCTCAACTGCTTCGGCGGTGCATCCCATGTTGGATACCTCTGCCACGCACTCCGGTTTGTGGCTCAGTATGAGGTCGGCGTCGTCGCCGTTCAGCTCGTTTTGGGTTGCGCATGTGAGGTAGATGTCGGCTTCCACTTCCCAAGGCTTGTGTCCTGCGACGAATTTCGAGCCGGGATATTCCTCCTCGTAAGGCTGGCACACGTCGTTGCCGCTTGCCCTTAGCTCAAGCATATAGTCTATCTTCTCGCCGCTTATGCCGTTGGGGTCGTATATGTAACCGTCGGGTCCGGATATAGTAATGACCTTTGCCCCGAGCTGCGTTGCCTTGAGGGCTGCGCCCCAAGCCACGTTGCCGAAGCCGCTAATGGCCACTGTCTTGCCTTTGATGTCGAGATTGCGCGTGGCGAGCATCTGCTGCACGAAATACAATGCGCCGAAACCGGTTGCTTCGGGGCGTATGCGCGAGCCGCCAAACTCCAGTCCCTTGCCGGTGAGCACTCCTTCGTAGCGGTGTGTGAGCTTCTTGTACATTCCGAAGAGGTAGCCTATCTCGCGGCCGCCCACTCCTATGTCGCCTGCCGGCACGTCCTCGTCGGGACCGATGTGGCGGTATAGCTCAGTCATAAAGGCTTGGCAGAAGCGCATTACCTCGGCATCGGAGCGTCCGCGAATTGAGAAATCGGAACCGCCTTTGCCTCCTCCCATGGGAAGTGTGGTGAGAGCGTTCTTGAAAGTCTGCTCGAAGCCGAGGAATTTAAGAATGGAGAGATTTACCGACGGGTGGAAACGGAGACCTCCCTTGTACGGGCCTATGGCGCTGTTGAACTGTACACGGTAGCCGATGTTGACCTGTACTTCGCCCTTGTCGTCAACCCAAGGCACGCGGAACGTGATGATACGCTCCGGCTCCACGAGCCGCTCGATGAGCTTTGCACGCTCGAATTCGGGGTGCTGGTTATATACATCTTCTATAGAAAGCAACACTTCTCTTACGGCTTGCAGGAATTCTGCTTCGCCGGGGTGCTTGTGCTCAAGGTCACGCATTATTTTCTCAACATCCATGGTAGTAATGGTTTTAAGTGTTAATAGATTTCGTTGTGTCAATATGACGGGGCAAATATAGCGTTTTTAAGTGTTACCGCCAAATAAAAATTGCTATATTTTGAGTTTTTTGCTTACTTTTAGAAAGTATGGGCGAGTGTGTGCGGAAACATTTTCAGAGCACCGTTTTTTGTCTGCCGTAGCCTCGCCGGGCATGCTTGCTTGTGCTTTCATTGGCCAGGCAAGGCTCTTTCGTGGCCGGTGCAGGCAAGCATGCGTCACTTTTTGGGCTTTTCCTTCTCTTGCCTACGAAATATTTAGTAAGTTTGTCGCGGTTTTACTGTAATCCGACAAACTATGATACCAACCGAATACAGCCAGTTTTATTTGAAAGACGTGACCTTCGTCAACCTGATGATGCGGCGTATATATAATGTGCTTATCGTGGCCAACCCCTACGATGCGTTCATGCTTGAAGACGACGGGCGCGTGGAGGAGAAGATATACAACGAGTATGTGGAGCTCGGACTGCGCTATCCGCCTACGTTTACTCAGGTGAGCACCACCGAAGAGGCCTACCAGGTGCTGCGCACCATGCACATCGATCTTGTGATATGCATGCCCGGCAATGCCGACAACGACGCTTTCTCGGTGGCGCGCGACATCAAGGCCAGTTTTCCGCGAATGCACTGCATAGTGCTCACGCCGTTCTCGCACGGAATAACACGGCGCATGGCCGACGAGGATTTGAGCATTTTCGACTATGTGTTCTGCTGGCTCGGCAACACCAATCTCATTCTCTCCATAATAAAACTCGTGGAAGACCGCATGAACATGGAGCACGACATTGCCGAGGGTGGGGTGCAGATGATTCTGCTGGTGGAGGACAGCATACGCTTCTATAGCAGCATTTTGCCCAACCTTTACAGCTATATTCTCGCGCAGAGCAAACGCTTCTCTACCGAAGCCCTCAACCGTCACGCGGCAACGCTGCGCATGCGCGGGCGTCCAAAGGTGGTGCTTGCGCGCAACTATGAGGAGGCCTGGGACATATACTCGCGCTACAAGGAAAACATGCTCGGCGTGATAAGCGACGCGCGCTTCCCGCTCGGCGGCGTGAAGGACAGCGAGGCCGGACTGAAACTGTTGCGCGCCATACGCCATGACGACCCGTTCTTGCCGCTCATCGTGGAGAGTGCGGAGAGCGACAACCGCAGCAAGGCCGAGCACGAGGGCTTCCATTTTGTCGACAAGAACTCGAAGACCATGAGCATCGACCTGCGCCACATCATGGAAGAGCACATGGGTTTCGGCGATTTCATATTCCGCAACCCCAAGACTCATGCCGAGATAATGCGCATACACAGTCTGAAAGAACTGCAGGACAATATCTTCAACATCCCCGACGACTCTATGCTCTACCACATCTCGCGCAACCACATGAGCCGATGGTTGTCGGCGCGGGCCATTTTTCCCGTGTCTGAGTTTCTGAAGAAGATTACATGGGACAAGCTGCGCGACGTGTCGGCTCACCGCAAGATTATCTTCGATGCCATAGTGCAGTATCGCCACATGAAAAACATCGGCGTTGTTGCCGTGTTCGACCGCATGAAGTTCGACTCCTATTCGCATTTCGCCCGTATAGGCGAGGGCTCGCTTGGGGGCAAGGGACGCGGACTGGCGTTTCTCGACCATATCGTAAAGACTCATCCCGAGTTTAATATGCTGCCGGGCGCTACGGTGCAGATACCGAAGACAGTGGTGCTCTGCACCGATGTGTTCGACCAGTTCATGGAACAGAACAACCTCTATCAGATAGCACTGAGCGATGCTTTCGACGACGACATACTGCATGCGTTTCTGCGCGCGCAGTTGCCCGACTCGCTAATAGACGATTTCTTCACTTTCTTCGAGGCTACGCGCAGTCCCATTGCCATACGTTCCAGTTCGCTTCTCGAGGATGCCCACTACCAGCCGTTTGCCGGAATCTACTCAACCTACATGATTCCGTATCTCGACGACAAGTATGCCATGCTCGAAATGCTTGCCTGTGCCATAAAAGGCGTGTATGCATCGGTCTACTACCGCGACTCCAAAGCCTACATGACAGCCACGAGCAACGTCATCGATCAGGAGAAGATGGCCGTCATTCTGCAGGAAGTTGTGGGCAAGCGGCACGGCAATCTTTTCTATCCGAGCATGAGCGGCGTGCTGCGTTCCATAAACTACTATCCCGTGGGCGACGAGAAAGCCAACGAAGGCATTGCTTCTCTTGCCATAGGTCTGGGCAAATACATCGTGGACGGAGGCCAGACTCTGCGCGTGTCGCCCTATCATCCGGCGCAGGTGCTGCAAACAAGCGAGGTGCACACGGCCTTGCGCGAGACACAGACGCGCTTCTATGCCCTCGACATGACCCACACCGGGCGCGACTTCAAGGTTGACGACGGTTTCAACATACTCTCGTTGCGCGTGAAGGACGCCGAGGACGACGGCACGCTCGGCAGTGTTGTTTCCACCTACGACCCGCGCGACGACATGATGCGCGACGGCATTTGCCCCGGCGGACGCCGGGTTGTCTCGTTCAAGGGCGTGCTGCAGCACGGCGTGTTTCCCTTGCCCGAACTCATGCAGATGTCGATGCGCCACGGCGCGGAGTCGATGCGGCGTCCAGTGGAGATAGAGTTCGCCTGCAATTTGAATGGCGGCCGCACCGGCGATTTCTATCTGTTGCAGATAAGGCCTATCGTGGATTCGAAGCAGATGCTCGATGAAGACGTGGCGGCGGTGCCCGATGCCGAGTGTCTTCTGCGCTCGCACAACTCGCTGGGACATGGCGTGAGCAACGACATAAGCGACGTGTTGTATGTGAAAACCGGCGACGGCTACTCGGCGGCAAGCAATCATGAGGTGGCAGCCGAGATTGAAACCATCAACAGGCAGCTTGCCGGTGAAGGGCGCGGCTACATACTCGTGGGGCCGGGACGTTGGGGGTCGAGCGACCCTTGGCTCGGTGTGCCGGTGAAATGGCCCGCGATAAGTGCCGCAAGGGTGATTGCCGAGGTGGCATTGAAGCACTATCATGTTGACCCGAGCCAAGGCACTCATTTCTTTCAGAACCTCACCAGCTTCGGGGTGGGCTATTTCACGGTGGACGAGGAAGCGGGCAACGGCCTTTTCCGCAAGGATTTCCTCGACGCCATTCCGGCCGAAACCGAAACGGCCCATGTGCGGCTCGTGCATCTTCACCGCCCGTTGTGCGTGATGATGGACGGGATGAAGCAGGAAGGCGTTGTGCTCCTGCCGCACTGAACACGACATGCCGCCGCACACTCCGACGTGGATGTGCGGCGGTATTAAGTTGTTAACCATTGTTAACGCCGTCAAGAAACGCCACGGTTTGCCGTATCCTTTATGAACAACGGAAAGGAAAACCTTCTGGCCAATGCGCAAGTGCAGACCACGGCCTGTACCGCGCATCGGCAAAAAACGCATTACATTGCAGCAGAAAGAATTTGAACATATAGCCCACGACTTGCGCCGCCGCGCGCTCAACACCGCTTATGGCTACGGACTCGACGATGCCGCTGCCGACGACATTGCGCAAGACACGTTGCTCAAGATGTGGGCAATGCGCGGTGAAATCGACCCGGGACGATCGGTAGAGGCCCTTGCCGTGAGCATAGCGCGCCACCTCTGCATCGATGCAATGCGCCGCAGGCACACTGTTCCCATTGCCGGGCGGCAGATGATTGACGACCGCCACGAGCAGCCAGACACCGCCTTGGAAAACGACGAAAACCGACGTTGGCTCGAACGCCGCCTTGCCGCACTTCCCGCAAGCGAACACGCCGTGCTGAAATTGCGGCAGGTGGAGCGCAAGAGCGATGCCGAGATTGCGGCAATATTAGGCATATCGATCTCGTCGGTGCCCACGCTTCTGTCGCGGGCACGCCACAAACTGCTCGACGAGATAAGGCGGCGCAACGGCTGACACTGCTTCAATGGCAGACTGCCAACGGCGCAAAATGGAATTTACAAGATGATTGAGACCACAATGGACAATAAAGACGACATGAAAACCCTGCTCGACCGCTTCATGGCCGGACAGACTACACCCGACGAGGAAGACCGCCTCGCGTGCTATTTCCGATCGGGAAAGGCACCCTCCGAGTGGCGCGACTATCGCGAAATGTTTGCTTATTTCGACGAAGGCATGCCCGACGGGCGTTACACGAAGCCCAACAACCGCCCGCGCAGACGCATCGCCGTGGCACTCGGCGTGCTTGCCGTGGCGGCAGCCGTGGCCCTGTTGCTCGTGATGGTGCTGCCGCAGGGCGGCAACGGCGGCATGGCGCCGACACCGATAGCCTCTGCCAGTAAGGTTGTCAGCCCCGACACAACCGTTGCCGAGCCGTTGCCCGACACGGTGCGCGACGTGCCCAGACCGTCGGAACTGCCCCGGAAGCGCATCATCCATAAATACAAATATTCACCTGAACCGCCGCGCGGCTATTATGCCGAGGCTCTGACAGACACGAAAACCGACACGCTGGAAAGCATCGACGCGCTTGTGGCCGAACAGATAAGCAGTATGGAACAGCGGCAGAAAGCCTTGGCCGTGCAGACCGACATGCTGGCCCGCTTGCGCGAGGCTCTCTTGAAGGAGTATATAGGCAGCGACCTCGCCGCCGACAATGAGGAATTATATTGACACACTAAATAAAATAATGAAAAGATGAAAACACTACGCATGACAATTCTCGGCATAGCCGCGCTCTGCTGCGCTACTGCCGCGACGGCACAGACTGCCCTCGACAAGGCGTTTCCCGACTTCATCGCCCGCAATGCAGACACCAACATATTGTTGAAAACATCCGACTCGCAAGACGATAATGGAAAGAAATGCACATTCTGCTGCTATATATTTCGCGTGAAGAAGAACGACTCCACGCTGGCGGCACTGCGCAAGGCATTCGCAAAGGACGAGTCGGAGGCATACAGTGTGTTCAACCGGGTGAAAGGTTCGAATCTCTATGAAATCAAACGCATAGGCTATGGCATCGACCCGAACAACGGTGCAACGGGAGTGACGTTTGGAGACCACGACGAGTACAACGACATTGTGCTGCTTTTCCGCGACAAAACCGATGGCGCATGGCGCACTTGCTATGCACTTACCTGGTGTGACGACCCCGATGAGGACAAATGCTACAAGGGATCGTTGTATAAAATATACAGTCGTGACCCGAAGGCAATTGCAAAGAAAGGGAAAACCAGCACCATTAAAGTGCTCGACAACAGCACGCTGCTGCAACTTGACAACCTTACTGGCGACATGCGCATGCTGAATGCCGGTTCGCAGTCGGGGACAGTGGTCAAGGTGAGCAGTTCGGCCGAGTTTGTAATGCGGCTCAACAACCTGCGCACGATGTACAATGGCAGGCTCACCAAAGACAATGCCAAGCATGCCGACGAGCAGGCTACGACTATTGTCAACGTGATTCTCGCAATGTGCAAGCAAAAAGCCAAGTTGCTCGATGCCGACGAAAAGCAGGCGTGCGTGGGCATATTGCACGAAATGCAGCAGAACTCCACCGACAACAGTTTGAAAGATCTGCTTGGCCTTGCCGTGAAATATCTTAAATGACGGTTTGTGCCGTCGTTGAAACAATAGGAACATTCTCTCTCATAGCCGCAAGATTGACGCGATGTCAACCTTGCGGTTTTTCCGTTTTCATAGGTTTTGTGCCGTGGCCGATGTGCCGTGGGCCGCAGATGAAATGTTAAAAACAACGGTCTTGTGGTAATTTTTTTTGACGGCGGCGTTTGTCAATCTAGACGTCTGCGGCGGCTTGCGGCATGGGTTTTATGTGTGTTAGGGCATGCAAAAACGGTGGCCAAGCCTGTAATAAAGCCCAAAGAAGGCTTCTTTCATGGGCAAACAACGCGTTGTTTCTCGCAAACAAAACCTTGTTTGCAGTGTAACGAAGCCTTGTTTGGGCCGGAAAAAGCTTGTGCCGCGCCAATTGTCAAGGGCAATGAAAAATGCTGCGAGAGTGAAAGCGTTGACGCAAAGCGAGTTGCGCCATCGGCCGAAAATTGCGTTTTTGCGCGCCGTTGTCGCTTTGCCGCGCTGCATTGGCATTGTCGGCGGCTACGAAATGTTAAAACAACGGCATTGAAGCATGGTTTCTATCTGTTGCAGGGCGTTGGTTGACAAATATAAGTCATTTATTGATAAAAGTGTTAGAATATGAGAGAATAGTGGTATTTTTGCGAAAATTGTATAGATAAATAGGATTGTTAGTAGAATTTGTAAAATAGCAGACAACGAAATCAACGCACTAATATTTACGAAAAATGAAAAAGCTACTTGTCATCACTGCCCTCGCTTGGCTGGCAGCCATGCCTGGGGGCGCGTCAGACTATGAGTATTTCATGTTCAGTCCGAGCAACGGGCAAAACATGACGGTGCCGTCTGACGGACTGAAAATGCTGTTCAGTGACGGACAGCTTGTGGCAATACCGAAATCGGGCGAAACCGTCACATTCGACCTTGCCGCACTCTCGTCGATGCAATTCTCCACTGAAGAGGTGACTGGCATAAGCCTGCTCACGGCCGACTGCGGCGTGCGCCTTGCCGGACGGCAGATTGCTGTCACGCTTCCGGCCCATTCAAAGGCCGTCATAGCCACGCCGTCGGGTGCTGTGGTGTGCGCTTTCAGCGCGGGCAGCAGTGCCGGGCACTTCCTGAGCCGTGAACTGGCCAACGGCATATACATTGTTAAGACAAACACGACAACAACTAAAATCGCAGTAAGATGAAGCATCTCTCAGCAACGCTCGTCGCCCTTGCCGCATGTGCCGCAGCCTCGGCCCAGACGATGAACGTATATACAGGACATGTGGTGACGGCCGTTACAGCCTCGCCCGACATGATGACATACGGCGACGCAGGCACAACGCTCACCGTATTGGGGAAGACATTCAACGTGGCCGACATAGACAGCATCGTGGTGAACAATGTTGCCGTGGCCGACAATACGGTTGCCGTGGCCTACAACGGCTCTGAGGCTTGGGTCACGGTGGCAGGCAATGTGGCCAAAGACCTCACCGCAACGGTGTCGGGAGCCGACGTGAGCCTCGTGCAGGCAGAAACTCTTGAAAGCGAAATCACCTACACGCTTTCGGGCACATCCACCGACGGATCGTTCTATATGGACGGCAAACTCAAGGCCACGGTGGTGCTCAACGGGCTGCAGCTTACCAGTGCCAAGGGCGCAGCCATCGACATTGACAACGGAAAACGCATAGCAGTGAAACTGGCCGACGGCACACTCAACACGCTTGCCGATGCCGCTTCGGGCACACAGAAGGCTTGCTTCCGCGTGAACGGCCACACCGAGTTTGCCGGAGGCGGAACCCTCGAAATCACGGGCAATGCCAAACACGCTTTCTTCGGCGACGAATATGTGGAACTGAAGAAGACCACCGGAACCATCAAGGTGCTCAAGGCACAGAAAGACGGGTTCAACGTGAACCAGTATTTCGAGATGAAAGGCGGCACGGTGAGCATAACCGGTGTGGGCGACGACGGCATACAGGTGTCGAAGACAAACGATGACACCGACGAGCAGAACGGACAGACAATACTGAAGAACGGAAAGCTCACCATCGATGTCACCGCCGATGCAGCCAAAGGAATAAAGAGCGAGGACTCGCTCTTCGTGAGCGGCGGCGAAATATACATCACCACCACTGGCGGCGGAATGTATGACAGCTCTGACAACGACCTGAAAGGCTGCGCCGCAATCAAGTGCGACGCCACCGTGACAATAAGCGGCGGCACGCTCACACTGTCGAGTACGGGTGCCGGCGGCAAGGGCATAAGCGCCGACGGCGACATAAACGTGAACGGCGGCACCGTGAAAATCACCACAACCGGACGCCAGTATTCATACAACCGCGACACCGTGTCGCCCAAGGGAATGCGTGCCGACGGCAACGTGAACATTTCGGGCGGCGACATCAACGTGAGTGCTACGGGCGGTGAAGGCTCTGAGGGCATCGAGAGCAAGAACATACTCACTGTGAGCGGCGGCGACGTGGTGGTGAATGCCTACGACGACGGCATGAACGCATCTAACAACATCAGCATAAGCGGCGGCCGCGTTTACTCGTGTGGCACCAACAACGACGGCATCGACTCCAACGGAACGCTCACCATCACCGGCGGACTTGTGATTGCTCTCGGCACCACCGAACCTGAGGACGGCTTTGACTGCGACTGGAACACGTTCACCATTACCGGCGGAACGATAATAGGTCTTGGCGGATCAACAAGCACCCCGACCTCATCGGTGACGACACAGCCTGTGGCAGTGGTGAGCGGCAACCAGTATTCAAGCAACGTCTACCTCACGCTTGCCGACAATTCGGGCAACAACATATATGCCTTCAAACTTCCGCGCGCCTACAACCGCGCCACACTGCTCACATCGTCGCCCCAGATGCAGGTGGGCTCAACCTACACCGTGGGCACAAGCAGCAGCGTGAGCGGCGACGAAGAGTGGCAGGGCTTCATAGCCAATGCCACGGTTGAAAACGCACAGACAGTGACAACAATCAACCAGTCGCAAACCGTAACACAGTCGGGTAGCTCCGGTGGCGGCGGTGGCGGCGGTGGCGGCAGGCCCGGCGGTGGCGGCGGCCCCGGCGGTGGATGGTGACACCAAACCACATAAGGCACACAAGCATGGAGTGCCTTGAAACGGGGGCATAATGTGCCCCGCAGCATAAGGCGGCAGGCTCACCTAACGGCGAGACTGCCGCCTTCCGCGTTTTGTACGAAATTTGAAATAAAAACGTAATAAAAGATACTTTTCAATGATAATTTTTATAACAGAAAGGAAAAATAGCATGCCCGTTTTTCTGTTTTTATATAAATGTCAGGTATCTTGGATTTTCATGCCTTTGACCGGTACTTTCAAAAAAGCCAAACTGAATGTCATCGTACACATGTTTAAAGTTGGGCGTTCAAAACTCAACCGCATAAATGCGCGTTTGTGGGAATTGTTGAGCACAAAGCCCTGCAAGGGCGCAACAATCATAGCCCAGGGTGAGGAGGGAGCAGAGCGACCGACGTAACCCTGGGATAAAGGAATGAAAAAGGGTGGACTGAAAGTTCACCACAATACGCCACAAAAACTAATGCAAATGACACACTAATTGTTGTGCTGACCTTACAGGCCAGCCTTGATGCAAACACATTAAAAATCCTTTTGCCGTACAAAATTTGTAACAGTCGGATTTTTTTACTAATTTTGTGCAAACCCATTTGCCGTGGCGGCACATTGTCGTATCGGCATGAAAATCCTGCAACCAATACCCTTAAAACTGCATAGAATGGACGACGAAACATTAGACGACGACATAATGGCGGCCGGACCTGACACCGACGGCGCAACAGAAACCGAGAATGCAGACGGGAGCCTGCCTTCTGCCGAGGGCGAAGCGGAGCACACCGACTATAAGCCGGTAAACCGTTTCGACGCTTCTGCCGTGCACCATCTGAGCGGAATGTATCAGAACTGGTTTCTCGACTATGCGTCGTATGTAATTCTCGAGCGTGCCGTTCCGCATATCGAGGACGGACTGAAGCCCGTGCAGCGGCGCATACTTCACTCGATGAAGCGCATGGACGATGGACGTTACAACAAAGTGGCCAATATCGTGGGCCACACAATGCAGTTTCATCCGCACGGCGATGCCTCGATAGGCGACGCTCTGGTGCAGATGGGGCAGAAAGACCTGCTGGTTGACTGCCAGGGCAACTGGGGAAACATACTCACCGGCGACCGCGCCGCAGCACCGCGATACATCGAGGCAAAGCTCTCGAAGTTTGCCCTCGACGTGGTGTTCAACCCGAAAACCACAGAGTGGCAGCTCAGCTACGACGGACGCAACAAAGAGCCCATCACGCTTCCGGCAAAGTTTCCGCTCCTGCTGGCACAGGGTGCCGAGGGCATAGCCGTGGGACTAAGCTCGAAAATACTTCCGCACAACCTCGTGGAGATATGCGATGCCGCCGTGAGCTACCTGCACGGCGAGGATTTCCAACTCTACCCCGATTTCCCTACGGGCGGCTACATCGACGTGAGCCGCTACAACGACGGGCAGCGCGGAGGCATTGTCAAGGTGAGGGCAAAGATTGAAAAGCTCGACAACAAGACGGTAGTGATACGCGAGATACCCTTCGGCAAGACCACGGCCACGCTCATCGACTCAATACTTAAAGCCGTGGAGAAGGGCAAGATAAAGGCCAAGAAGGTTGACGACAACACTTCGGCCAATGTCGAGATACAGGTGCATCTCGCGCCGGGAGTGTCGCCCGACAAGACAATCGACGCGCTCTACGCATTCTCCGATTGCGGCATTAACATCTCGCCCAACTGCTGCGTGATAGAAAACAACAAGCCGTGTTTCCTCACAGTGAGCGACGTGCTCAGACATTCGGTCGATTCCACAATGCATCTGTTGCGCCGCGAGCTCGAGATAAGGCGCGGCGAACTGTTTGAGCAGCTCTTCTTCGCGTCGCTCGAACGCATATTCATCGAAGAACGCATATACAAGGACAAGGGCTTTGAGAACGCGCCCGACATGGATGCCGCCGTTGCACACATCGACAAGCGCATCACTCCGTTCAAGAAAGACTTCGTGCGCGAGGTTACGCGTGACGACATTCTGCGCCTTATGGAGATAAAGATGCAGCGCATACTGAAATTCAACAAGGACAAGGCCGACGAACTTATTGCGAAGATAAAGGGCGAGATTGAAAGCATCGACAACGACCTCGCGCACATGACCGACGTGACAGTGAACTGGTTTAAGTTCATAAAGGAGAAGTATGGCAAGCTGCATCCGCGCCGCACCGAGATAAAGAGCTTCGACACGATAGAGGCTTCGAAAGTGGTAGAGGCCAACCAAAAACTCTACATCAACCGCCAGGAAGGCTTCATAGGCACCGGACTGAAGAAAGACGAGTTTGTGTGCAACTGCTCGGACATTGATGAAATCATCGTTTTCTTCAAGGACGGAAAATATAAAGTGCTGAAAGTGGCCGACAAGATATTCGTCGGAAAGAACGTGTTGCATGTGCAGGTATACCGCCGCAACGACAAACGCACGATATACAACGTGGTCTACCGCGACGGAAAGGGCGGAGCCTCTTATATAAAGAGGTTCTATGTGTCAACAATAACGGTGGGAAAGGAATACGACCTCACGCTCGGCACACCCGGATCGCGCGTGCTTTATTTTACGGCCAACCCTAACGGAGAAGCCGAAGTGATAAAGGTGACGCTTGAAGCCAACCCAAAACTGCGCAACATCTTCATTGAAAAAGATTTCGCCGACCTTGCCATACGTGGACGCGCAAGCCGTGGCAACCTCGTCACGCGTAACCCGATACACCGCATCGGGCTCAAGAGTCACGGACATTCCACGCTCGGCGGACGAAAAGTGTGGTTTGATGCCGATGTCAACAGACTCAACTACGACGAGCACGGAAGGCTTCTCGGCGAATTCAACGAGGACGACGCCATTCTCGTAGTGCTCGACAACGGCGACTTCTACATATCGTCTTACGATGCCAACAACCACTACGAGGACAACATAAAGATAATAGAAAAGTGGGACGCACGGAAGGTGTGGACGGCATTGCTGTTTGATGCCGACAACGACAACAACCTTTATCTGAAGCGTTTCCGCATGGAAGCCACCAAACGCCACCAGAACTATCTGGGCGATAATCCCGGCAACAGGCTGATTGCACTTACCGATGTGGCTTTCCCGAGGTTTGAAGTGCGCTTCGCTCCCACTGCCGCTCCCGACGGGACAACCACGCAACGCGTGCCTATGGAGGTGGATGCCGAGCAGTTTGTGGGCGTGAAAGGCTTCAAGGCAAAGGGCAAGCGCGTGTGCACATGGGATGTAGAGGGCGTGAGCGAGCTTGAACCGACACGTTTTCCTGAACCGGAAAATGACCAGAACGACATTGCCGAAGCTGACACCGAGCCCGAAAATCTCGACCCCGATGCCGGGAAAAGCCAGCAACAGGTGATTGACGAGATGACAGGACAGCTAAACCTTTTTGGCGATGAAGATATATAAGATTCTTATTGCCGCGCTCGCGGCATCGGTGTCGCAGCTTGCCTTGGCACAAACCGACACCATAGTGTCGCACAAGGTGATAGCCAACGCGCGCATGGTGAGCATCGGCGCAACGTCGATGCTCGACACTTATCTGTCGCAAGAGAAATTCAGCGGTGCCGAACTGCGCTACATCTCGCACACAACACGCGGGATCGACGGCAGCCGATGGTCGCGATTGATTGTGCACCAGGGATATGCCGCGCTTGCCGACAACCGTTCGGACAACGGCGGGGAGATTGCCGCAATGTATGATTTCACCTACGGTGCGCGCTACAACTGGACTTTCGCGGTAGGTAGCGGC
>CAVDJG010000020.1:0-14650 GCA_963609005.1 Acidaminococcaceae bacterium | reverse complement strand
CTGCACGCCCCCAATGTGGGCATGTATGTGTGCGGCCCCACCGTATATGGCGACCCGCACCTGGGTCATGCGCGCCCGGCGATAACCTTCGACATACTCTTCCGCTACCTGCGCCACCTCGGCTACAAGGTGCGCTACGTGCGCAACATCACCGACGTGGGCCATCTTGAACACGATGCCGACGAAGGCGACGACAAGATAGAGAAGAAGGCGCGCCTCGAACAGCTCGAGCCAATGGAGATAGCACAATACTACACCAACCGCTACCACGCCGCCATGGAAGCCCTCAACGTGCTGCCGCCAAGCATTGAGCCGCACGCCACGGGGCACATCATTGAGCAGGAGCAGCTCGTAAAGCAGATACTCGACAACGGTTTCGCCTACGAAAGCAACGGATCCGTGTATTTCGACGTTAAGAAATACAACGAGCACCACCGCTACGGCATACTCTCCGGACGCAACCTCGACGACGTGAAGGATGCCTCGCGGCAGCTAGACGGCGTGGGAGAGAAGCGCAACCAGGCCGACTTCGCACTATGGAAGAAGGCTTCGCCCGAGCACATCATGCGATGGCCCAGCCCGTGGAGCGACGGTTTCCCCGGATGGCACTGCGAGTGCACCGCCATGGGACGCAAATACTTGGGCGCGCACTTCGACATACACGGCGGCGGCATGGACCTTGTGTTCCCCCACCACGAGTGCGAGATTGCACAGGCCGTGGCATCGCAGGGCGACCAGATGGTGCACTACTGGATGCACAACAACATGATAACCATCAACGGACAGAAGATGGGCAAGTCGCTGGGCAACTTCATCACGCTCGAAGAGTTCTTCACCGGCAACAACAAGAACCTCGAACAGGCCTACTCGCCCATGACCATACGCTTCTTCATACTCTCCGCCCACTACCGCGGCACAGTCGATTTCAGCAACGAAGCGTTGCAGGCGTCGCAGAAAGGACTGGAGAAACTCATGGACGGCATAGCCAGCCTCGACCGCATCACGGCCTCGGCCGAGACCGACGCCGAGACGAAGAAACTCGTGGGCGAGCTGCGGCAGAAGTGCTACGACGCCATGAACGACGACTTTGCCACGCCGCTCGTCATTGCACACCTCTTCGAGGCATGCTCCACAGTTAACAAGCTCGTCGATCACAAGGCCACCATTTCCGAGGCCGACCTCAACGAATTGGCCTCCACCATGCGCCTCTTCGCCTTCGACCTGCTCGGTCTGCGCGCCGAAAATGCAGGTTCGTCGTCGCACCGCGAGGAAGCATTCGGCAAGGTGGTCGATATGGTTCTCGACCTGCGGTCAAAGGCAAAGGCCGCCAAAGACTGGGCCACTTCCGACCACATACGCGACGAACTCGCCGCACTCGGCTTCGAGGTGAAGGACACCAAGGACGGGGCCACGTGGAAACTCAAATAAAATGAAATGAAGAAAGCAGCAACAGCTTTGGCCATTGCCGCGCTCGCAACGGCCTGCGGCACGGGCAGCAGCACCGTACAGTTGCCCGCACCCGACGGCGAGTGGGACATCGTGTCGGTGGGCGGCAGCACGCTCGACACGCGCAAGGCCGACGAAAAGCCCTACATAGGCTTCGACAAAGCCACGCACAACCTATACGGCAGCGCCGGGTGCAACAGCATCACGGGCACATTCAAGGCCGACACCCGGCGGCACACGCTCAACCTCGGCAGCATGGGCACCACAATGATGCTCTGCGCCGACATGGAAACCGAACGCCAGGTGCTCGAAGGTCTGGGCAAAGTAAAGGCATTCGCCTACGACAGCGAGGGCAACCTCATGCTGCTCGACGGCAAGGGCGCAGCCGCAATGCAGCTGCACCCCAGAGGCAAGTAAGCACGCCCGGCGCGCCCGGCACTGCCACACATTATATATATGCGCGCCCCTGCGGCACGCAGGCAAAAAAACGACGCTTATGAAAAAAATAGTATTCCTCACCGGGGCAGGCATGTCGGTGGAGTCGGGCTTCAAGACATTCCGCGGCAACGACGGCCTCTGGGAGAACTATCCCGTTGACCAGGTGGCATCGCACGAGGGTTGGTTGCGCGACCCCGACCTCGTCACCAACTTCTACAACATGCTGCGCCGCAAGCTCTACGACGCTCAGCCCAACGAGGGACACCGCCTCATACACGCCCTCGAAGAGAAATACAAGGTGACGGTAGTGACGCAGAACGTGGACAACCTGCACGAGAAGGCAGGATCGACCGATGTCATACACCTGCACGGCGAGCTCACCAAGGTGTGCTCGTCGGCCTGTCCCGACGACCCGCGCTACCAGATTGAACTACAGCCCGACAACTGCGAGGTGCAGCCGGGCACAAAAGCCGGCGACGGATCGCTGCTCAGGCCCTTCATAGTGTTCTTCGGCGAAGCCGTGCCCATGATTTCGGCCGCAGCCGAAGAGGCGCAGCAAGCCGACATATTCGTAATCATAGGCACATCGCTCAACGTATATCCGGCAGCCGGACTGGTGCAGTATGTGCGCCCGTCGGTGCCCGTCTACCTCATCGACCCCGAACCTGCACCCAACGTTGGGCGCAGCAACTTCACCCACATAAGGTGCGGCGCGAGCGAAGGCATGCGCCGCCTGTGCAGCCTTCTCGGCCTCTGAACCGGGCCAAAGGCAGCACCCCGGGCAACAAGCAACAACATTACATGGCGGACAGCGCGTCCGCATGCACGGCACAAGAAATATGAAATACGCGTTAGTAACGGGAGCGTCCCGCGGAATAGGTCGCGCGACAGCCCTCAACCTGGCCTCGAAAGGCTATTGTGTTATAATAAACTACCTGAGCAACGAGGCCGCCGCGCGAGCCACGCTCGCCGACATCGAAAATGCCGGAGGCCATGCCGAACTGCTCCGGTTCGACGTGTCAGACCCCGACGAAACCGAGGCCGCGCTCAACGGATGGGAGGACAGCCACGGCGGAGAATACATCTCGGTGCTCGTCAACAACGCAGGGCTGCGCCGCGACGGCATGATGTTTATGATGCCCGATACCGACTGGCACAAGGTGATAGACACAACGCTCAACGCTTTCTTCTACATCACGCGCCGACTGCTGCGCCACATGATGCCGCGCGGCCGTGGAGGGCGCATTGTCAACATCGCGTCGCTTTCGGGCGTTAAGGGAATGCCCGGCCAGACAAACTACAGCGCAGCCAAAGCCGCACTCATAGGAGCCACCAAGGCACTCGCCCAGGAGGTGGCACCGCGCCGTGTCACGGTGAACGCCGTGGCTCCGGGCTTCATCGCCACCGACATGACGGCCGACCTCAACGAGCAGGAATTGAAGAAACTCGTGCCTGCCGGACGCTTCGGCAAGCCCGAGGAAGTGGCGTCGCTCGTGGGCTATCTCGTGTCTGACGAGGCCGCCTACATCACCGGCGAGGTGATAAACGTGAACGGAGGGCTCTACACCTGACCCACAGGCACAAGGCGCGCACGGCGCCGCAACCGCAAGAAACAAATCAAAGCACACACACTACACGATGGAAAGAAGAGTAGTCATCACGGGAATGGGAATATGGTCGTGCATCGGCACCGACCTCGCCACCGTGGGCGAAAGCCTGCGCGCAGGCCGTCCGGGCATAGGTCTGCAGCCGGAGAGGCTCACCTACGGCTACCGCTCGGCCCTGACGGGCATTGTTGAAGAGCCCAAGATAACCAAACAGATGATCGACCGGCACACACGCGCCGGCATGTCGGAGGAGGCGCGCTACGCCTACATGTCGAGCAGTCAGGCATTTGCCCAGGCAGGCATCACCGACGACTATCTGCGCAACAACGAGGTGGGCTGCATCTTCGGCAACGATTCCTCGGCAAAGCCCGTCATCGAGACTGCCAAGATAATGGACGAGAAGCACGACTCGGCAATGCTCGGCTACGGACTGATATTCCAGTCGATGAACTCCACGGTGAACATGAACCTCAGCACCATTTTCCATCTGCGCGGAGTCAACTTCACCGTCAGTTCGGCATGCGCCAGCGGAAGCCACTCCATAGGCCTGGGCTACATGATGATAAAGCAAGGCCTGCAAGACATGGTGCTCTGCGGCGGCGCACAGGAAACCAACTTCTACTCAATGGCGTCGTTCGACGCGCTCGGGGCATTCTCGGTGCGCATGGACGACCCCGCAAAGGCGAGCCGCCCCTTCGACCGCGACCGCGACGGACTCATACCCAGCGGCGGTGCGGCATCTCTTGTGCTTGAGGATTATGAACATGCCGTGGCACGCGGCGCCGACATCCTTGCCGAGGTGGTGGGCTACGGATTCTCGTCGAACGGAGGCGGAATAAGCCAGCCTTCCGACGACGGCAGCATCACGGCAATGACACGCGCCCTGCAATGCGCGGCGCTCTCTCCCGACGACATCGACTACATCAACGCCCACGCCACAAGCACACGGCAGGGCGACATGCACGAGGCCATAGCCCTGGCACGCATGTTCGAGGGCAAGCACGCTCTCATATCGTCCACCAAAGGCATGACAGGCCACGAGTGCTGGATGGCCGGAGCGTCGGAGATAGTGTACAGTGTGATCATGATGCAGGGCAACTTCGTGGCCCCAAACGTCAACTTCGAAAACCCCGACGAATACTCGGAAAAGCTCAACATAGCCGCCCATACGGTGGAAACCGAAATCGATACCGTGCTGAGCAACTCCTTCGGCTTCGGCGGCACCAACTCGGCCCTGGTCATAAGGCGCATGCACCGCTGACCGCACACCCGCTGGCCGCACCCGACGCAGGCTAGGCACGCAAAACACACACAAGATGAACTTATTCGAATCGGAAAAGGAAAGATACACAAAGGAGCACCTTTCGGCCCGCGAAGCACAGCGGCAGGCCGAATACATAGCCTGGGCACCGGTGATATTCCAGGTGTCGAGGCTCATGATCAAGACGGGCATTCTCGGCATGCTGCGCGACAGCGACGGCGGAATGACGATAGGCGAGCTGCATGAAAGCACCGGCCTCTCGCGCTACGCCCTGAAGATTCTGCTCGAAGCATCGCTCAGTGCAGGCACGGTGCTCGTCGATACCGACACCGACCGCTACTCGCTCTCGAAGACAGGGTGGTTTCTTCTCTGCGACCCGGCAACGCGCGTCAACGTCGATTTCAACCACGACGTAAACTACCGGGGCCTGTTCCACCTCGAAGAAGCACTCCGCGAGGGCAAGCCCGCCGGACTGAAAACCCTCGGCAACTGGTCAACAATCTACGAGGGATTGTCCGAACTCGACCCGCAGGTGCAGAAAAGCTGGTTCGGCTTCGACCATTTCTACAGCGACCATTCCTTCGACACCGCATTGCAGATAGTGTTCGGCAAGCGCCCCAGGCAGTTGATGGATGTCGGCGGAAACACCGGCCGCTTCGCCCTGCGCTGCGTGGGCTACGACGAGAGCGTCAACGTGACCATCGTCGACCTGCCCGGACAAATCGGCATGATGCAGAAAAACATCGAAGGAAAGAATGGCGCCCACCGTATATGCGGCTATCCCACCAACATTCTCGACCCACACAGCCAACTGCCGGCAGGACAGTGGGACGCCATCTGGATGAGCCAGTTTCTCGACTGCTTCTCCGAGGCCGAAATATCCAGCATCCTCACCCGTGCAGCCAAGGCGATGTCGGCCGACACCACCTTGTATATCATGGAGACATTCTGGGACCGCCAGCGCTACGAGCCGGCCTCGCTGTGCCTCACCATGACCAGCGTTTATTTCACTACAATGGCCAACGGCAACAGCAAGATGTATCACTCCGACGACATGGCAGCCCTGATAGCACGCGCCGGACTGCATGTCGAGGCCGTGCACGACGGCATAGGGCAGGGCCACACCATTCTCGAGGTAAAGAAACGACAATAAGAGAAAAACGACAATACATGGAAAGAAAAGAAATTGAAGAGAAGGTGAGAAACTTTCTCATAGAGGATTTGGAAATCGACGAGGAGAAAATCGCGCCCGAGGCAAGGCTCAAAGACGACCTCGGCATCGACAGTCTTGACTTCGTCGATATAGTGGTAATCGTCGAGAAGAACTTCGGCTTCAAGATAAAGCCCGAGGAAATGCAGGGCGTGGCCACGTTGAGCCAGTTCTGCGACTACATACAGAGCAAGGTGGGCTGACACGCCCGCCGTGCAGCCTGCACCTCACGCACATGAAGAGAAAGGCCAACACCACCTTCGGCAGCGCGTGGCTCCTCCGCCTTCTGGTGAGCACGCTCAGGCACGTCGACGTGCGTCTGACATACGTCTTCGCTGCCATCTTCGTCGTGCCCGTGTGCCTCGTGACCAATGCCAGCCGCCGCACCTCGTGGCACTACATGCGCCGCCGCATGGGCTACGGCCGCCTGCGTGCCGCGTGGGGCGTCTACTGCAACCACTGCATGTTTGCCCAGGCCGTCATCGACCGCTTCGCCATGTTCGCCGGACGGCATTTCCACATTTCCGTCGAGGGCTACTCCCACTACAACCGCCTGGCCTCACGCCCCGGCGCATTCCTTGTGCTCAGTGCCCATGTGGGCTGCTACGAGGTGGCAGGCTACTCGCTCGCTGCCCGCGACAAGCGTTTCAACGCACTCGTCTACGGCGGCGAGAAAGAAACGGTGATGCAGTTCCGCCGCCGGCAGTTCGGCGACAACAACATACGCATGATTCCCGTCAACGGCGACATGAGCCACCTGTTCCTCGTCAACAACGCCCTTGCCGACGGCGAAATCGTGAGCATGCCCGCCGACCGCGCCGTAGGGTCGGCAAAAACCGTTGCGGCCACGCTGCTCGGGGCCGAGGCACAATTCCCGCAAGGCCCGTTTGCAGTGGCCACCATGCGCGGCCTCGACGTGCTCGCGGTGAATGTAATGAAGACATCGGCCACGGGCTACACCGTGAGCGTCACGCCGCTCACCTACGACCGCAGCGCGCCGCGCAGCCAACAGCAGCGGCAGCTTGCCGCAGCCTACGCCGACGAGCTGGGCAGGGTGCTGCGCAAACATCCCGCACAATGGTATAACTTCTACGAATTCTGGCCGTGACGCCACCGTCGCGGCAATGCAAGACATGACCCAATTCAACCCACTTCACCCAACCGAGGCCGACCTCCGGCAAATCGACATACACGACTTGCTGCCGCAGCGCGAGCCGT
This sequence comes from Acidaminococcaceae bacterium, assembly GCA_963609005.1. Lineage (GTDB taxonomy): Bacteria > Bacteroidota > Bacteroidia > Bacteroidales > Bacteroidaceae > Prevotella. Next base: position 7,470 of record CAVDJG010000020.1, on the reverse strand, counting down.
TTGTCATGGTGGGCCGCCTCGTCGGCATCGACGAAACGATCACCGTGACCCAGACAACCGTCGCGCCCGGCAACATCTTCGTGGAGCGCGGACACCTGTCGGCCCCCGGACTGATGGAGAACATAGCACAGACATGCGCCGTGCGCATAGGCTATGTAAACAGATACATATTGAACAAAGGCATACAGATAGGCTACATCGGGGCCGTGCGCGACTTCCGCGTGGACATGCTGCCCCCCGTCGGCGCCACCATAACCACCGAGGTGGCCGTGCGCGAGCAGATATTCGGCATGATGCTCGCCGAAGCCACCGTGCGCTTTGACGGCGAGGTGGCCGCCACCACCGGCATAAAGATAGCCGTGAGAGAGGAGGCAAGGCAATGACCCAACTGAAAGAATCGAAACTGTTTGACGTGCGTTTCAGCGAGGTTGACTCGATGAACGTGGTGTGGCACGGCTCCTACGCCCTCTATTTCGAGGACGCGCGCGAAGCCTTCGGCCTGCGCTACGGGCTCGACTACCAGGGCTTTGTGGCCCACGGCTACTTCGCGCCGCTCGTCGAGCTCACCTTCTGCTACCGCAAACCCATACGCTACGGCATGCACCCAAGGGTAGACATCATTTACCGGCCCACCGAAGCCGCCAAGATAGTGTTCGACTACGAAATACGCGACACCGCCGACGAGACGCTGCTTGCCACCGGCCACTCCGTGCAGGTGTTCATGGATCTCGACTATAAGCTCGTGTGGGACAACCCGCCGTTCTACCGCGAGTGGAAAGAACGGTGGGAACAGTATTCCCGACAGTAGTCATCACCACGCCATGCGCGCCCCGCAGGCCGCGCCGCAGCACGAAAACAAAGACAGTATGGCATACGTTATATCCGACAACATAATGTCGCCGCTCGGCCTCACGAGCCGTGACAACTACCTCGCGGTGCGCTCCGGCCACTCGGCCCTGAGCCGCCACGATCCGCCGGAGTGCGGCATGCCCCACAGCTTCACTGCCGCGCTCATGTACGGCGGCACGCCCTTCGACGGCACGCCAGGGCTTTCCGCGCCCTCGCGCTTCGACGCTTTGCTCGCCGCCTCGGTGAGCAAGGCCGTTGCACAGGCCGGCATCGACGTGTCGGACAGTGGCGTGGCATTCATCGTCAGCTCCACCAAGGGAGCCGTCGAAGAGGGCGAGCCGCTCGCGGCATCGGCTGCCCGCGTGGCCGCCATGATAGGTTTCGCCTCCCAACCCATAGTGGTGTGCAACGCCTGCATATCGGGTGTTGCCGCACTCACGCTTGCCGCACGCATGATTGATGCCGGTATTGCCAGCCATGCCGTGGTGGCCGGGTGCGACGTGCCCCGGCATTTCGTCGTTTCGGGCTTCCAGTCGCTCAATGCGATGTCGGCCTCGGAGTGCCGTCCGTTCGACATCGACCGCTGCGGACTTAACCTCGGCGAGGCGGCGGCCACCATGGTGCTCGGCCGCGAACCCTTTGAAGGGGCATGGCAGATAGGCTGCGGCTATGTGCGCAACGATGCCTACCACACAACCGCGCCCTCGCGCACCGCCGACGGACTGCTTGCCGCCATCCAGGCCACGCTCTGCGGCGTCGACACCGGCAGCCTCGCCTTCGTCAATGCCCACGGCACAGCAACGCTGTTCAACGACCAAATGGAGTCGGTGGCCATTGCGCGCGCCGGTCTTTCCGATGTCCCGCTCAACGCGCTCAAAGGCTATTTCGGCCACACGCTCGGCGCGGCCGGAGTGATAGAAACCATAATAAGCATGCACGCTGCCGCCGACGGCACGGTGATCGGCACGCGCGGCTATGCCGAAAGGGGCGTGTCGCGCAACGTCAACATATCGCCCCACAACCGGCACACCGACAAAAATACATTCGTCAAGATGCTCTCGGGCTTCGGCGGATGCAACGCCACGCTGATGGCCACGCGCGGCAACCTGCCCAACGTAGGCCGCACCGACCCCCAAACAGTAGGCTTGCGCGTTGCCCACACCGTGCATCTCACGCCCCTCGGGGCCACCGTCGATGGCGATCAAGTGCCCGTAGGCGGCACACACCAGGGGCAGGCACTGCTCACCGCACTCTACCGCGATTGCGTGGCCCACTATCCCAAGTATTTCAAAATGGACGCCCTGTGCCGTCTGGGCTTCATCGCCTCCGAACTGCTGCTGCAAGCCGAGGGCAAACAGCGCTTCGTTCCGCGCGACGACCGCGCCGTAGTGCTCTTCAACAACAGTTCGTCGGTGTGTTCCGACCGCAAGTATGCGGCATCGGCGGCGGCCGGCGGCGGCCAGTTCCCCAGTCCGTCGCTCTTCGTCTACACCCTGCCCAACATCGTCGCCGGCGAGATTGCCATACGCAACGCCTACCGCGGCGAAACGTCTTTCTACATTTTGCAAGGCGACAACCGCGCCCAAACCGACGCGATAATAAGGGCCACCCTCGCCGACGCCCACACGCGCAGCCTGATAACAGGGTGGATTGACTGCCCTGCCGACAACGATTTCGAGGCGAGACTCTCAATAGTCGAGGCCGACTGACGGCCCCGTGCACAACAAGAAAAAACATAAAAGAAAATATAATGGAACAACTCATCAACCAACTTAAAGCCGAAATCATCGACGCGCTCAACCTCGAGGGCATGCAGCCCGACGACATCGACGCCCAGGCACCCCTCTTCGGCGACGGGCTCGGGCTCGACTCCATCGACGCCCTTGAGCTCATAGTGCTGCTCGAACGCAACTACGGCATAAAGCTCTCAAGCCCTGCGGAGGGCAAGGAGATATTCAAGAGCGTGCAGACAATGGCCCAATATGTGGCCGCCAACCGCAAGAAATAACCCCACGGCCGCACATCTGCACCGCAACACCGGACGGTGAATGTGCGTGCAGCATGCGGTGAACGCGCGCCGCGCAGCCGCACGGCACACGCAGTGCATGCGCCGCGCAGCCGCCATAACCCCCAAACCAAGCTAAATAATGAACATCGCTATAACCGGACTGGGCATTGTCTCGGCCATAGGCTGCGGCACACAGGCCACCCTCGAAGCGTTGCGCTGTAAGCGCACGGGCATCGGGCCCATGCGCCACTTGCAGTCGGTGCACCGCGAACTGCCCGTGGGCGAGGTGCCCATGAGCAACGGCCAACTCAAGGCCATGCTCGGCATAGCCCCCGACCGTGAGGTGAGCCGCACGGCACTGTTGGGCATGGAGGCCATAGGCCAGGCCCTTGCCCATGCCGGAGTGGCCGTGCCTGAGGGCAAATCAGCCCCCGGTGCCGACTGCGGGCGCGTGGTGCTCGTCTCGGGCACCACGGTGGGCGGCATGGACATAACCGAGCGCCACTTCGACGGCACGGCCGCACCGGCCGACGCCCACTTCGTGGCCACCCACGACTGCGGCAGCAGCACGCGCCTCATGGCCTCACACTTCGGCACTCTCTTTGCCGATGTGGCCACCGTGTCAACCGCATGCTCTTCGGCAGCCAACGCCATAATGCTCGGCGCACGCCTGCTCGAAGCCGGCGAGGCCGATGTGGTTGTGGCCGGAGGCAGCGAGGCACTGTCGCGTTTCCACCTCAACGGTTTCAACTCGCTTATGATACTCGACGGCCGGCAGTGCCGTCCGTTCTGCGCCACGCGTGCCGGGCTCAACCTGGGCGAAGGCGCTGCCTACATAGTGATGGAGCGCGCCCACCACGCCAATCGTCGCCATCGCACGCCGTTGGCATGGCTCACGGGGTGGGGCAATGCGTGCGACGCCTTTCACCAGACGGCCTCGTCGGCCGACGGCGAGGGAGCGTTTCGCGCCATGACCGCCGCCTTGAGCGAGGCCCGCCTTGTCCCGGCAGACATCGATTACATCAACGCCCACGGCACGGGCACGCCCAACAACGACATGAGCGAGAGCGCGGCTCTCGGCCGAGTGTTCGGCAGCGGCATGCCGCCCGTGTCGAGCACCAAGGGCTTCACGGGCCACACCACGAGCGCGTCGGGCAGCATCGAGGCCGTAATCAGCATCCTTGCCATGCGCCACGGCTTCGTGCCTGCCAACATAGGGTGGCGCGAACCCATGACCGACGGCATCGTGCCGTCGATGGGCAGCGATGCCGCCGTGCTGCGGCATGTGCTCTGCAACAGCTTCGGTTTCGGCGGCAACGACACGTCGCTCGTGTTCTCGGCATCGCCGTCAGACCGTTGCGACACCGATGCCGGGCCATTGCCGTGCGCCGAGCCGCGCGTGTTGGCGCGTGTAGACATAACGTCGGCCGATCAGCTCGGCGGCATCTCGCAGTGGGTAAAGCCCTTGGAGGCCCGCCGCATGGGCAAGCTCATGAAGGCTTCGCTGCTCGCCTCGCTGCAAGCCCTGCACGAGGCAGGGGTGCAATGCCCCGATGCCATAGTTACGGCCACGGCCTACGGCTGCGTGGAGAGCAGCGAGCGGCTTCTGGCGCAGATAGCCTCCGGGGGCGAGGCCATGACCAGTCCAACGCATTTCATGCAGAGCACCCACAACACCATAGGCAGCAACATCGCCATAAAGACACACTGCCACGGCTACAACATGACCTACTCGCAGGGCGCGCAGTCGCTCCACTGGGCACTGCGCGACGCGCGCATGCTCCTGGCCTCAGGCCGGTGCCGCACGGTGCTCGTGGGATGCCACGACGAGTCGACGCCGCTTCTCGGCCAACTCATGCGTGCCGCCGGTCTCGACGCGCCGCAACCGCTCAGTTCAACCGCAATAGTGCTGTCATGCTGAGGGTGCTGTTGCTCGCCGTGGTGCAGAGCGCGATGCTCGCAGGCGGCCAGGTGTTCTTGAAAGCGGCACTCGCCCGCATGCCGCGTTTCGCCATGTCGCGCCACTTCTTTGTGTCGATCCTCGGCAACTGGCAGTTTGCCTGCTGCGGAATGCTGTTCGGCGCAAGCTCGGTGCTGTGGATGTATATAGTGCGCCGCTACCCCCTCAGCGTGGCCTATCCCATGATAAGCCTGAGCTATGTGTTCGGCATGCTTGCGGCGGTGACGTTCTTCGGCGAACAGGTGTCGGCATGGAAATGGGCCGGCGTGGCCCTCATCGTGGCCGGATGCTGCCTCGTGGCCAAGTGACGCGGCGCATGGGCGGAATGGGCGTCACGCTTGTGAAAATGAAAAGAAAGGAAGGAAAAAATATGGTAAAACAGTTTCTTGCGCTCGCCGCGCTATGGCTCTGCCTCGCCCCTGCGGCGGCGCAGCAGCATGTGGGCGAGGCGCAGATGCGGCAGCAGATCAACGCCGCCGCCTCGAAGATGACCACCATGCAGTGCGACTTCGTGCAGACAAAGCGCGTGCGCATGCTCAACGACAAGATGGTGTCGCGCGGACGCATGTACTGCCAGCAGCCCGGAAAACTGCGGTGGGAGTACACCTCGCCCTACGCCTACACCTTCGTGCTCAACGGCTCCAAGGCCCTCGTCGATGCAGGAGGCCGCCGCGACGTGGTGAGTGTGTCGCAGAGCAAACTGTTCAGGGAGATAGCGCGCATCATGATGGGCACGCTTGCAGGCAAGAGCCTTTCCGACAGCAACAACTTCACCACTACGCTCTCGGCCACCGCCACCGAGTATGTGGCCACGCTCGTGCCAAAGCAGAAAGCCATGCGGCAGATGTTTGCCCGCATAGTGCTGCACTTCGGCCGCCGCACTGCCGCCGTGGAGAAGGTGGAGATGCACGAGCCCAAGGGCGACACCACCATAATCGAACTGAAGAACGTGAAGACCAACACCGCCATAAATGCAAAAGTTTTCGACATCGATTAGCGCCGCCGCGCTTATGATAGCCCTCGCCCTGCCCTCGGCAGCACAAGGCTGCGGCCAAATCAGTGCCGCCTGCGCCGCCGCCCTCGCCTGCGACACCGCGTGCAGCACTGCCCGCTATGCCGCCTCGATAACCATGCCGCGCGGCCACATCAGCGGCGTGTGCATGCTGCAGAGCTGCGGCAACGAGCTGCGGGGCTGCATCTTCAACGAGTTTGGCATCTCGGCCATCGACTTCGTATACACCGCCGGAAACCGCAAGGTGCGCCTGCTGAGCGTGGTAAAGATGCTCGACAAATGGTATATAAGGCGTGTTCTGCGCCGCGACCTGGCCTCGGCCATCGACAATCTGCTCGCCGGCCGCGACACCTACGTCAATGCCCGGCGCGGCATAATCTATAAATTCACACCCATCGACAGCAATGCAACTGAATGACTACCTCTACACCGTGACCGCCTGCCGCACCGCAGGCGGCGAAGGCACGTTCACGCTCGCCCTCAACGCCGCGTGCCCCATATATGCGGCCCACTTCCCGGGCCATCCCGTCACGCCCGGCGTGTGCATCGTGCAAACTGCCAAGGAACTGCTCGAACTCACTACCGGCGAGCCGCTCGACATCGTGGCCGTGAAGAATGTGAAGTTTCTTGCCGTGCTGTCGCCCGAAGGCACGCCCGCGGTGGAGTGCTCGGTGGGCAAGGTGCAGCGCGCGCCCGGCAGCGGCGAGGTGAGCGCCCGGGTGGAAATGTCGTGCAACGGCACGGCGGTGGCCAAGGTTTCACTAACATGCAAGCCCCATGACGACCGACATTGAGAAACAGCGCCGACTTCTGCGCGAGCGCGGCATCTGCGCCATCATACCCGTCTACAACAACGAAACTACGGTGGCCGGGGTGGTGGCCGACACGCTTGTGCAGTGTGCCGACGTGATTGTGGTTGACGACGGCAGCACCGACGGCACGCCGCAACGCCTTGCCGCCATCGAAGGCATAACGATCGTCACACTCGGGCGCAACCGGGGCAAGGGCCACGCACTGCGCGAGGGATTCCGCAAGGCACTCGCCATGGGCTTCGCCTATGCCATAACGATCGATGCCGACGGGCAGCACTATCCTGCCGACATAGCCCTCTTTCTCAAGGCCAACATCGAAAATCCCGGATGCCTCATCGTGGGCAGCCGACAGATGGAGGGCGCAGAGCGCACCAAAGGCAGCCGCTTTGCCAACCAGTTCTCCAATTTCTGGTTTGCCGTGCAAACCGGCGTGTGGCTCGACGACACCCAAACCGGCTACCGCCTCTATCCGCTGCGCAAGCTGCGGTGGCTCAATCTGCTCAGCGCGCGCTACGAGGCCGAGCTGGCACTAATGGTAGCTGCGTCGTGGCACGGCGTGAGGCTGGTGCCCATAAAGGTGCGCGTCTACTATCCGCCGCGATCACTCCGCGTCACGCACTTCCGCCCCTACAAAGACTTTGCGCGCATAAGCGCGCTCAATGCCGTGCTCTGCGTGCTCGCCGTGGTCTACGGTTGGCCCGCACGGCTGCTGCGCTCGGCCATGACAGTGGGCCGCACGCTCTACTCGCTCCTTACCTTCACGTTCTTCTGCACCGTGGTGTCAACCCCCGTGGTGTAGAGCGTGCGGCCCACTGTCATGGCCGAGCGC
>CAVDJG010000019.1:0-14659 GCA_963609005.1 Acidaminococcaceae bacterium | reverse complement strand
AAAGGCTATTCCTGTGACTTGCACGCTGATGATCTCCAAGATGCAGTACAGGAGGAAAAAGAGAAATACGGCAGAGTAGAAAGCGTTGCGCACATACTTGTATTTTATCAGTGCTCCTACAAGTGTGCAGGCGTAGGCAAGAATGTAGATGGCGGCAACCATACGCAGCGGGTTTCCGTACCACTGGTTCTGCAATTCTGTCAGCATCGGGTAGAGCGCTGTGGTCATGATCAGTAGGAAGAAAACCCAATGGCCGCCCAAGTCGCCTCGGAAGAAGAATGAAATCAAAGTCCGCAGACGGCGGACTACACGCGCAAAGAAATTACCCCCCCCTATACGAGGAGAAATGTGTTTGAAATCAGTAGGTTGCATTAGTGTTATGGTGTGGTGTAACCGCCGCACAAGCCATTTTCCTATCCTGTTATGGGGAAGGCGAAACATGTGTTGCGGGATTGCAAAATTAGTTACAATTCCGGAATTATCCAAATGAACGGGTTGATAATCTGCCGTGCCATACACCAGAAATGCTTGTTTTGAACGCCATACCTTACAGGAGTAATATTGCTGATAACAAAAAACGCAGGGGCTCTCCCCTGCGCTTTCAATACATCGTCCCCGTGGGACTTGTGGCTTACGGTGACTTTACCGGACACCAACATTTTTTATTTCCACACTTCTTCGGCGATGCTGCGCACCAAATCTATTTTTGCCCATTGCTCGTCCTCGGTAAGCCGGTTTCCGATTTCGCACGATGCGAAACCGCATTGCGGGCTCAGGTAGAGGTCTTCGAGAGGAACATACTTGGCAGCCTCGTGGATGCGTGCTATTACCTCGTCGCGGTTTTCGAGTTTCGGGCTCTTGGTGGTGATTAGTCCGAGCACCACTTTCTTGCCGGGCGTGACTTGCTTCAGCGGTTCGAAACCGCCCGATCGCTCGTCGTCGAATTCAAGGTAGTAGGCATTGACGTTTTCGCGGGCAAACAACACCGGCGCAACAGTGTCGTAAGGACCTTGCGAAGCCCATGACGAGTGGTAGTTGCCGCGGCACACATGAGTGTTTATCACCATGTCTGCGGGGTGGTTTTCCAGTGCCAGGTTGTTCACTTTAAGATATGTTGCCATAAGCTCGTCGATGTCGTAGCCGCAGCCGGTCATCGTTTCCCAGAAATCCTTGTCGCAAACCATACCCCATGTGCAGTCGTCAAACTGCACGTTGCGGCATCCTGCTGCGTAGAGTTCGCTCACTACTGTGCGGTAGGCAGCGGCTATGTCGGCTATCAGTTCGTCGTCGTTGGGATAATACTTGCGCGTGTTGGCCGTGTTGTCCTCGCCTCTGAACAGTTCGGCGTAGAACTGTGCCGGGGCCGGGATGGTCTGGCGGGCCACCGCACCGTCGGTTTCAAACTGCTTCACAAATTTGAAGTGCTCTACAAACGGGTGGTTCTCGCCGCTTATCTTGCCCGTGAGCGCACATGATCCTTTGGTGGTTTCTTCGCCATGGAAGAAATAACCGTGGTCAAGCTCAATGTGTTCCACGCCGTTCAGTCCCCACATGAAGTCGAGATGCCAGTAGCTGCGGCGGAACTCGCCGTCGGTGATTACATGCAGCCCATGTTCAATCTGCTTCTTAATGAGGGCAGTGATGCACTTGTCCTCGGTTTCTTTCAACTTGTCGGCAGTGATGTCGCCGTTTGCAAATGCGGCACGAGCCGCTTTCAGTTCTTGTGGACGCAGGAAACTTCCCACGATGTCTGCACGGAATGGTGCGTTGTTTGTTTTGCTCATTGTTTTATATTTTTTGTTTGTTCTTGTTTCTGGTGCAAAGTTATGACAAGAAATTTTTCCGTGCAAATATTTTGCGTAGTTCGGTAAATTATTCTAAATTTGCGCATGAAACAATATTTTGGTAGAATATTATTCTGTAAACATTTAAATACGCAGAAAGGTGAATTTAGACAAAACCGACATTGACATACTCCGTGCTTTGCAGGAGAATGGCAAACTTACAACAAAAGAACTGGCCGACAAGGTGCATCTCTCGCCCTCTCCAACCTTTGAGCGTCAGAAGCGATTGGAGCGTGAGGGATATATAAAGAAGTATGTGGCGCTGGTAGATTCGCGCAAGGTGGGCAACAACATTATAATATGGTGCAACATAAGGTTGAAGCAGCACACCCACGACTATATAAAGGAGTTTATGGATGCCGTGCAGAATATCGACGAGATAACCGATTGCTACAACACCAGCGGCGATTTCGATTTCCTCATAAAGGTGCATACAAAAAGCATGGAGGCTTACCAGGACTTCATGCTCAACACCTTGGGCAAGATGCATTGTCTGGGTAGTCTTAACAGTGTGTTTGTCATTGGCAACGTGAAATCCACAACAAAAGTCCCCGTAGGATAGGTGCCATGCATGTCATGGCGTCTGTCCTACGGGGACTTTCTGTGTGTGCTTGTGTCAGAACGGCACGTCGGCAGCGTTGGAACTGGGCCCCATATTGTCGGGGAAACCGGCATCGGGCGGCGGGAATGCGTTGTCGCCGTTCATTCTGCTGCCCATTATTTCGCCGCCATACATGTTGTCGGGCTTTGTGCCATACGATTTCTCCGGATCTTGGAAACGTGTGAATTCGCCGCGGAAAGTGAGCAGAATGTCGCCCGTGGCACCCTTACGGTGCTTGGCAATGATAATCTGTGCCATTCCGCGTAGGTCGTTGCCCTTCTCGTCTTGCAGTATGTGGTAGTATTCGGGGCGGTGCACGAAGAGCACCATGTCGGCATCCTGCTCGATAGCTCCCGACTCGCGCAGGTCGCTCAACTGCGGTCGTTTGCCGTCGATGCCGCCAGAGTTGTCGCGGTTCTCAACCGAACGGTTGAGCTGCGAGAGTGCCAGGATTGGTATGTCAAGCTCTTTTGCAAGTCCTTTCAGCGACTGCGAAATCTTCGACACCTCCTCCTGACGGCTGCCAAACCGCATGCCGTTGGCGTTCATAAGCTGCAGGTAGTCAATCATTATAATCTTCACGCCTTTCTCGCGCACGAGCCGTCGTGCCTTGGTGCGCAACTCGAAGATTGACAGTCCGGGCGTGTCGTCGATATACATCGGCGAACCTTGCAGTTGGCGTATGTTCTTGTCGAGCCGTTCCCACTCGTCGGGCGAGAGTTGTCCGTTGAGCATTTTGTTGCCCGGTATCTCACACACGTTTGAAATGAGACGGTTGACAAGCTGCACATTGTTCATTTCGAGCGAGAAGAAAGCAATGGGTATGTGATAGTCAACGGCAATGTTTTTGGCAAGCGACAGTGCAAACGATGTCTTACCCATGGCCGGACGTCCGGCTATGATTACGAGGTCGGAGCTTTGCCATCCGCTCGTCTTGCGGTCGAGTTCCTCATATCCGGTGGGCACGCCGGTGAGTCCGCCTGCGTTTTCGGCTGCCTTCTGCAGAATGTCTATGGCGCGTGTGATTACGGGGTCAACCTGCACATAGTCTTTCTTCATGTTGTGCTGCGACAGTTCGAAAAGACTTCCCTCGGCTTCCTGCATGAGTTCGTCAACATCTACGGTGGTGTCGAAAGCCTTTGTCTCTATCACACTGGCATAGGAAATGAGCTGTCGGGCGAGGAATTTCTGTGCCAATATCTTGGCATGATATTCTATGTGGGCCGAAGAGGCAACGTGCGAGCTCAGCTCCACAATGTAGGCCGGACCGCCTACTTCGTCTATCGTGCCTTCTTTTTTCAGTTCCTCTACCACGGTCATTATGTCAACCGGGTTCTCGTCCATGCTGAGTGTCTGTATGGCGTTGTATATCTTCTGGTGGCGCGGCTCGTAGAAAGTTTCCGGGCGCAGCGTTTCCGACACTATCGAGAATGCGTCGCGGTCAATCATGAGTGCGCCGAGCACCACCTGCTCTATGTCTACGGCCTGCGGCTGCAAGTGTCCGTAGTTTTTGTCGAATGCCGTGTTCTGGCCTTTTCTGCGGGCCGTTGTGTTGTTGTCGGGCATATATTGCAGTTTTTTAAAGACAAAATATGCCCAAAACCGCTTATGGCAGAGGCTTTGGGCACATTCTGAGCGTTTATTTCAATTTGTTGTCCTGCGGGAAAACCACAGTGGGAGTGAAGCTTTTGGCTTCCTCGAAATCCATGAGGGCATAGGCTATTATTATGACGGTGTCGCCCACTACTACCTTGCGTGCAGCTGCGCCGTTGAGGCAGATGCAGCCCGAGCCGCGTTCGCCTTTAATAATGTAGGTTTCAAACCTCTCGCCGTTGTTGTTGTTCACAATCTGCACTTTTTCACCGGCTATAAGGTTGGCGGCGTCCATGAGGTCTTCGTCTATCGTTATGCTGCCCATGTAGTTGAGGTTGGCCTCGGTAACTTGCACGCAGTGCAGCTTCGATTTCAGCACTTCAATCATCATAATGCTCTATCCTCTATATTTAATGTGGTCGATAAGGCGTATCGGGGTCTTGCCGCAATATACTGTTATGCATCCCACTACATACGGGCTGTCATCCCACGACGACACGTCCTGAAGCGTGTTTCCGTCAACAATCGAGAAATACTCCACGTCAAGTCCGTCAACGGCATTGATGCCCTTCACCACCATGTCGTGCGTTTCGGCCACCGTATGTGTGAGCGAGTAGGCTACGCTTTCGCTGAGCATGGCGTAGATTTTAGGTGCTATGGCACGCTCGTCGGGCGTGAGCAGCGTGTTGCGCGAGCTCTTTGCCAAGCCGTCGCTTTCTCTTATCGTTTCGCATTCTACAATCTGCACGTCAAGCCCCAAGTGCTTTATGAGGCTCTTCACCACGGCTATCTGTTGCCAGTCTTTCTCTCCGAAATACGCTTTGTCGGGGCGCGCGATGTAGAAAAGGCGTGACACTACCTGGCACACTCCGTTGAAATGGCCGGGGCGGTGTGCTCCTTCCATGACCGAAGTGACCGGGGGAAAATCGAATTGGCGCTTGTCCGGTTGCGGATACATCTCGTCTACCGACGGCGCGAACACATATTCGGCACCGCAACTGGCCACAAGGTCGCAGTCGGCATCAAGCGTTCTGGGGTATCTGTCAAGGTCGCTCTTGTCGTTGAATTGTGTAGGGTTGAGAAAAACCGACACTACGGTGACTCCGTTTTCGGCCACACTGCGTTTCACAAGCGAGGCATGTCCCTCGTGGAGTGCGCCCATTGTCGGGACGAGCCCGACGCTCTTTCCTTGTTTTCGAACTTCAAACAACTCATTCTGAAGTTCGACAATACTTCTGAACAGTTTCATCTTCTTGTTTTTAAGGCACGGCGGCAACTGCGTGCCGCACCTTGTTCTTCGGCATCATTGCCTTCTTGCCGCGCATTGTCGGTGGCTTGTGCCGTCGGCGGCGCGGCCCTTCTTAAATTGGCTGCAAAATAACTACTTTTTTCTTAAACAAGAAAGAATAAAGCTAAAAATATGCCAATTAAGCATGCATCGACGGCCTAAAAAACTTAAAAGCAATTATATGTGAAGAATTTTTTGTAACTTTGTGGCGCATTGTGGAGTGCGTGCAACAGACGGTATTGGCCGTAACGGCGCACCCGACTTATAAAAAAAGAGCATGGCAAAAAAAATTCTATTCATCAATCAGGAGATTACCCCCTATGTTCCCGAAACCGAAATGTCGGTAAAGGGTAGGGACATTCCTACCAAAATGCAGGAAGACGGCTTCGAAATACGTACATTCATGCCCAAGTGGGGCAACATAAACGAGCGCCGTGGGCAGCTTCATGAGGTCATCCGCCTGTCGGGAATGAACATCGTAGTCGATGATACCGACCATCCGCTTATTATTAAAGTAGCTTCAATACCGCAGTCGCGCCTTCAGGTTTATTTCATCGACAACGACGATTATTTCACTAAACGCAAGATGGCGCTCGACGAAAACGGCGTGGAATACGACGACAACGGCGAGCGGGCAATATTCTTTGCGCGCGGAGTGCTTGAAACTGTGAAGAAATTAAGGTGGACTCCCGACATTATCCTGTGCCAAGGTTGGATGGGATATGTGGTGCCTTTCTATATTAAAACCGCATACAACAACGAGCCGGCGTTTGCCAATACAAAGGTGGTGACATCGCTTTTCGGCGACAAACTCTCAAAAAACTTCGGCAACAGCTTCAAGAACAATGTGACGTTCAAGGATGATATAGCCGGAAACCTCGCGTCTTACAACGACGATTTCGACTTCGCCGAATTCGGAAAACTTGCCGTTGATTTCAGCGATGCCGTTGTTGAGGCTTCCGAAGGGGCCGATGCCAGCCTTCTTGCTTATGCCAAGGAAAAGGGACTTCCGGTTCTCGGCTATCCGGGCGAAAACTTCGCCAAGGCGTACAAAGACTTTTTCGAGAACGAACTGTAAGGTTCTGAGTGTAAAAAGAAGAAATGTTTTACCGATGAAGAAATTCAATTTGTTTGCAGGCATAATGCTTGCAATGTCATTCTTGTGCGTCTCTTGCGATGACAATACCGGCGAAATAGGATCGTCGCTCATCGACGATCTCGACCATTTGATAGTATCTACCGACACGTTTGAAGTAACTACGCGTTCCATTCTTGCCGATTCGGTATTGTCAAGAAGCACCATCGGCTATCTTGGCAAGGTGCGCGACCCTGAAACGGGAGCTTACCTGACAAGCGATTTTATGACACAGTTCCTTGCAGTTGAAGGCATGTCAATGCCCGAGAAGGACAGCATCATAAGCGTGAAAGACGGCAATATCATTGCCGACTCGTGCGACATAAGGCTTTACTACACCGATTTCTATGGCGACTCTCTTGCCACTATGAAACTGACGGCCTATGAAATGAGCAAGCCAATGCCCGAAACGCAGAAGTATTATTCCAATTTCGACCCGATGGCCGAAGGGTATGTTGACGGAAAACACATGACGGTGAACAAGATGTACACGCTTACCGACATGAATGTCAGTCCTTCGTCGCGATACAGTTCCGACTATATGCCGAGCATACGCATATGTCTCAACGACGAATATACCGACCGTGACGGCAACACATACAACAATTTCGGAACTTATCTGTTGCGCAAATACTACAGCAACCCTGAAAAATTCAGCGACATATATAGCTTCTTGCAGGACGTTGTTCCCGGATTCTATTTCAAGGTGAAGAGTGGATTGGGATCAATGGCCTATGTAAGTCTGAGCCAGCTCAACGTGTATTACCGCTACACCTACAAGGGCACGGTGAGCAAAACCGACGGCACGCAGAAAGACACAGTATATATATCGTTAGACGCGATGTCTTTCCCGGGCACCGAGGAAGTGCTGCAGACAAGCCGTATGGAGAACGACAGCAAGACACTCTCGCGTCTTGTCGGCGACAACAGTTGCACTTATGTCAAGACTCCGGCCGGAATATTTACCGAGGTAACGCTTCCCGTCGATGAAATCGTGAGCAAACACAAGGGCGACAGTATCAACTCTGCCAAGGTGGTATTCACCCGCATCAACGACACTAAGACCGACGGCGACTACCGTCTCGATGCGCCGAGCACTCTGCTGATGATTCCCAAGAGCGAACTGCACTCTTTCTTTGAGCAGAGCAAGGTGGCCGACTACAAGACATCGTTCATTGCTTCTTTCAGCAGCAGTGCCAATACCTACACGTTCAGCAACATAAGCAACCTGATAAGGCATCTTGCCAGCAGTGCCGACCGCACGCAGAGCGACTGGAACAAGGTGGTGCTTGTGCCCGTAACCACAACCTACGACGCACAAAGCACACTGTCGAAGGTGGCTCACGACATGTCGATGTCAAGCACGCGACTTGTAGGCGGCAGCGAAAACCCGTATGCACCGATACGCATCAGCGTGGTCTACGGAAAATTCAAGTGACACTACGGCCATGGCAGACAACTTCCTTGAACGCCAAAGGCGCGACTATGATGCCAAGAAGGCACAGTGGCAGAAAACCGGCAAACGGCCGCTTTCTGTCTCACAGATACTGAAACGTTCGGCAGAACGGTTCTCCGACGAATGAAAAAAGACAGATTTCACGGGTGCACGGCATGCACATGTGAAATCTGTCTTTTGCTTTATGCCGCCGCAAGAACGACGGCTGAAACCTTAAAATTACCTTGACAATGAAAAGAACATTAGCTACATTACTTGTTTTGATGGCCTTTCTCGTGCAGACAACGGCCAAAACCCGTATAAAACTGGCCTGCATAGGCAACAGCATAACCTATGGTTTGACACTTGCCGACCCTGCACGCGAGTCTTATCCCTCGCAGTTGCAGTCGATGCTTGGCGACCGTTATGAGGTGGGCAACTTCGGAAAGTCGGGTGCAACGCTGTTGCGCAACGGCCACCGGCCTTATATGCAACAGGAAGAATACCGCCGTGCCATAGCGTTCAAACCCGACATTGCGGTAATTCACCTCGGTGTCAACGATACCGACCCGCGCGACTGGCCCGACTACCGCGACGAGTTCGTGACCGACTATCTCGCTCTCATCGATTCGGTAAGAGCGTCAAATCAGCGCTGCCGCATAATCATTGCGCGGTTAACGCCAATCACATGGCAGCACCCGAGGTTTGAAAGCGGCACAAGAGACTGGGAGAAGGAAATACAGGAAGCAATAGCCACAGTGGCACGCGTGGCACATGTGCAGCTCATCGATTTCCATTCGCCGCTTTACCCTTATCCTTTCCTGCAGCCCGATGCCATACATCCCAATGTGGGCGGCGCGCGGTTGCTGGCCGAAACGGTGTACAGTGCGGTGACAGGCGATTACGGCGGGTTGGCACTGCCTGCCATATACACCGACCATATGGTGCTGCAGCGTGACATGCCGCTTGACATTTGCGGCTCGGCCAATGCCGGCGAGCACGTCGCACTCACAATAGCCGGCAAGCGTTATACAACAGTATGCGGCGACAACGGCAAATGGAAAATCACGATAGCTCCGCTTGAAACAGGCCGTACATACACGATGAACGTAGAAAGCAAGACCGGGAAGATAGCCCTGCACGACATCCTTGCCGGTGAAGTGTGGCTTTGTTCGGGTCAGTCAAACATGGCCTTTCCGCTAAGTGCATGCTCCACGTCGGCAAGTGACGTTCCGTTGGCCAACAACGACAACCTGCGCATATTCGACATGCAGCCGCGTTGGCAGACAAATGCCGAGAAATGGCCGGTGGAGATAATGGACTCGATAAACCGTCTGCAATATTTCAAGCCTGCGGCATGGGTGAAATGCACTCCCGCGACGGCTGCTCCCATGTCGGCCGTGGCCTATTATTTCGGCAAGATGCTGCAAGACAGTCTTAAAGTTCCCGTAGGATTGATATGCAATGCCGTGGGAGGTGCTCCCACCGAAGCCTGGATCGACCGCGAAACCACCGAAGCGTGCTTCCCCGCAATATTGCGCGACTGGGAAAAGAACGACTTCGTGCAGCCGTGGGTGAGGCAGCGTGCCGCGCTCAACATCGAACTTTCGCAAGTCAAGGGACAGCGTCATCCATACAATCCGTGCTATCTTTTCGAGTCGGGCATATTGCCTTTGCAACATTTCCCCATAAAGGGCGTGATATGGTATCAAGGCGAATCCAACGCACACAACAAGGATGCACACGCTAAACTATTCACGATGCTTGCCCAAAGCTGGCGCAATTATTGGCGCAACGATGCCTTGCCCATTTGTTATGTGCAGTTGTCGAGCCTTAACCGTCCCTCTTGGCCGTGGTTCCGCGACAGTCAGCGCTTGCTGCAAGATGCCGTGCCGCATGTGGCAATGGCCGTATCTTCGGATGTAGGCGACTCCACCGACGTGCATTACAGAAACAAGCGTCCGGTGGGCATGCGCCTTGCCCGTCTTGCACTTAATCGGTCGTATGGCCGTGCCGACATAACGCCTTGCGGTCCGACGATACGCAAAGCCACGACATCCGACGGATGTGTGTGGCTCGATTTTGACGAGTCAGATGCAATGCATAGTTCCGATGGCATGCCGTTGCGCACTTTTGAGGTGGCGGCCGAAGAAGGGCTTTACCGTGAAGTGTCGGCCGAGGTAGTGGGGAATAGGGTGCGGCTCGATTGCCGTGGCATTGAACACCCGCGTTTCGTGAGATATGCATGGCAACCGTTCACAAGAGCCAATCTCGTGAATGGATCCCAACTGCCGGCCTCCACGTTCCGTGTTGAGGTGACAGATGCACGTTGAAATGAAATTGTCAAGCCACGTTTTGGCTTGAAAACTGGTGCTTGCCGCGTTGCTGAAGGGTTACTGCAACTTTCTCAACGCGGCAAGCAGCATATTGTTCTCGTTCTTCGTTCCGACCGTAATAAGCAGGCAGTTGTCGCACAAGTCCATGTGCGAGCAGTCGCGCACCAGTATTCCGTTGTCGGCAAGATAGTTGAAAACATGTTGTGCGTCGGTGAATTTGGCAAGAAAGAAATTGGTGGCCGAGGGGAAAACCCTCTCGCATGACGGAAGAACAGAGAACGCTTCCATTAGGCGATGGCGTTCCAGCACGATTGTCGTTACGTTCTTGTCGGTTTCAAACGGGTCTTTCAGCAGATCGATGAAATAATTCTGGGCAAGCAGACTGATGTTGTAGGGCAAGCGCATACGGTTCATTATGTCGATAATGGCCTTGTCGGCAAATGCCATGCCCAATCTTGCGGCCGCGCTTCCCCAAGCCTTGCTCATGGTGTTGAGCACCACGAGGTTGTCATGCAGGTTGATGTCGGCACGGAACGGACGCGTGCGCACAAAGTCGGCATACGATTCGTCAACCACCACAATGCCTTCGAAAAGTTCGAGCAAAAGCTCGGTTTCTTCTCTCGAAATGGGCGCTCCCGTAGGGAAATTGGGCGAGCACAACCATATAATCTTGGTGTTTGCGTCGGTATTGTCGAGCAAGTGTTCGGCCGTTATGCCGAAATTGCCGTCGAGTGTCACCCCGCGGTATTCCACATCGTTTCTTGCCGCACATTCACGGTAGACTGTCCGTGTGGGTTCAATGGCAACCACGTTGTCGGTGCGCGGCTCGCAGAAGCAGCGCAACAGATTGTCAACAAGCTCCTCGCTGCCGTTGCCGAGGCATATCTGTTCCATG
This sequence comes from Acidaminococcaceae bacterium, assembly GCA_963609005.1. Lineage (GTDB taxonomy): Bacteria > Bacteroidota > Bacteroidia > Bacteroidales > Bacteroidaceae > Prevotella. The sequence goes on along the minus strand of CAVDJG010000019.1, from coordinate 3,532 downwards.
TTCACCCTTTTCACCTCGGCTATGCGCTGCCGCAATGCAGTCTGTTGCGGGTCGGGATAACGGTTGTATGGGAAATTATACGGACTTTCTGCCATGTCGAGCAGAACCTTCATGTTCTGCCGCGAGTAAGTCACGTTGTCCATTTCAAGCACATTTTTCCTTGCAAGTCTGCTCGTTTCCATCGTCTGAGAAATATTATTGGCACTGGCGTGCAAAGCCAAAGACCGTGCACACGCAGTGTGTTGTAACACAAGCAAAAGTAATTTTTTTTTCCGACTTGTGCAAGAAATGTTGTAATTTTGCAACCCACAAGTAATGCGTTTCCTATATATAATCATATCGATAGCACTTATGATCTTGGGCTGCACACGGCCCAAGACCCCTCAGCTCACTCCCTGGGGCACGCCTGTTGGCGGTGGAGAAGGAGCCGACAGTGCCGCGTTTGACATGGGCGACATACAGTCGGGCGGCGAGATGATTATGCTCACCGTCAGCGGTCCCGACACTTATTATGAATACCGGGGTCACAAGCTCGGCACCCAGTATCTGTTGTGTGAGCGGTTTGCACAGAAACTGGGCGTGTCGCTGCGCGTTGAGGTGTGCAAGGACACGGCAGAGATGGTGAAACGGCTGAACGATGGCGACGGCGACATAATAGCCTGCCAGATAAAGAAGAGCACGCGCGGCGTGCGTTTCTGCGGATATGCTATTGACTCGCTCAACACTTCTTGGGCCGTAAACGCCGCCAACGAAGAACTTGCCGACTCTGTTTCGCATTGGTTCCGTCCGGAAATGGTGGCGCAGATACGCCGCGAAGAGCAGCGCATGTTTTCCACACAGAGCATACATCGCCACACCTACGCCCCCATGATCAATGCTGCCGGAGGCATTATTTCGCAATACGACCACCTTTTCAAGCGCTATGCCTCAACGGCACAATGCGACTGGCGACTGATGGCCGCACAGTGCTACCAGGAATCCACGTTCGACCCCAAGGCCTACTCATGGGCCGGAGCCTGCGGACTGATGCAGATAATGCCGGCAACGGCCGCTTTGGTGGGGCTGCCGCATGATCAGATTTTCGAGCCGGAACCCAACATCGGTGCTGCCGCGCGCTATCTGCGCAAGCTCAACGGCAACTTCTCTGATATTCGCAACCGTGCCGAACGGCAGAAATTCGTGCTCGGCAGCTACAACGGCGGCCATTTCCATATACGCGATGCAATGGCACTTGCACGCAAATACGGCAAGAATCCGTATTGCTGGAACGATGTGGCCGAATTTGTGTTGAAGCTCAGCCAACCGCAATACTACAACGACCCGGTGGTGAAATACGGCTACATGCGCGGTTACGAGACTGTGGGCTATGTTGAACGCATACTCGACCGTTGGGCACAATATTGCGGACGCGCCCGTGGCGGAGTGCAACCTGCGGCGGCAGGAACCGCCACCGACAATGCGATGCCGCAGAAAGCGCACCGCCGCAACCGTTTCCGCCTGTGAAGAGCAGATTGGGAAAAAAACTCATGGAAATTTTGCCAATAAGTGTTTTTTTGAGTAAGTTTGTGGCTATTAATGCCACATTAGGCCATAACGACAACTTCGCCGGCCGATGCGAGTAAACCTATTACTAACCTAAGAATAAAAACATGTCAAACGAAAACCAAATTTCGCTTGGCGGCAAAGTTGAAAAAAAGAAGGTATTGATGTTTGCCTTCGCCGCCATTGTCACCCTTATCGTATGGAATCTCCCGACCGATTCGTTCGGAATAGAAGGACTTACCACTATCCAGCAACGCATCATTGCAGTGTTTGCATTTGCCACAATCATGTGGGTAACAGAGGCCATAGCGCCTTGGGCTACCTCGGTGTCGCTCATAGGAATACTTATTCTCACCACATCCGACAACGCATTCAACTTCTTCAGAACCGGCATCGGCAAAGAAGAACTGCTCGACCATGAAGCCCTCATGGCCACCTTCGCCGACCCTATAATCATACTTTTCCTCGGCGGCTTCATTCTTGCCATTGCCGCCACAAAGTCGGGACTCGACGTCTATCTTGCCCGCACGCTGCTTAAACCGTTTGGCAGCAAGAGCGAGAACGTGCTCTTGGGCTTCATCCTCATCACTGGTTTCTTCTCGATGTTTGTCAGCAACACCGCCACTGCGGCCATGATGCTCACCTTCCTCACCCCCGTGTTCAGGGCATTGCCGCCTGAAGGAAAAGGACGCGTGGCACTAACGCTGTCGATACCCGTCGCTGCCAACATCGGCGGTATGGGAACGCCGATAGGAACACCTCCCAATGCCATCGCACTTAAATATCTCAACTCGCCCACAGGACTTAACCTCGGGCTTGGTTTCGGCGAATGGATGATGTTCATGATGCCCCTGACCATTGTGCTTCTGCTCATAGGATGGTTTTTGTTGAAGGAATTCTTCCCGTTCAAGAAGAAGACAATTGAATTGAACATTGAGGGCGATGTGCAGCACAATTGGCGCACCAAGGTTGTTGCCGTGACTTTTGTCGTTACAGTGCTGCTCTGGATTCTCGACCGTGTAACCGGTGTTGGGGCCAACACCGTGGCCATGATACCTATCGTAGTGTTCGCGTTCACCGGCATCGTAACGGCAAAAGACCTGCAAGAGATAAACTGGAGCGTGATATGGATGGTTGCCGGCGGTTTCGCCCTCGGCCTTGCCCTCAACGACTCGGGCCTTGCCGAGAACGTGATAAAGAGCATCCCGTTTGGCTCGTGGTCGCCGGTTGCAATACTTGTGGCATCGGGTCTCATTTGCTACTTGTTGTCAAACTTCATCTCCAACACCGCAACGGCGGCACTGCTTGTGCCTATTCTCGCCGTGGTGTGCAAGGGCATGGGCAGCGCGCTCGACGGCATTGGCGGCACGGCCACCGTGCTTATCGGCATAGCCGTGGCCGCATCGGTGGCAATGAGCCTCCCCATCAGTACTCCTCCGAATGCCATTGCCCATTCAACAGGACTGGTGCAGCAGAAGGAAATGATGAAAATAGGCATCGCCATGGGCATCATCGGCCTCGTGCTCGGCTACGGATTGCTTCTCGTGCTCGGCACGATGCATGTGTTATGAACATCTTGACATGATGCGGCGCGTGCCGGTGTGCGCGCCATAACAAAGTCCAGACCAAGACTTCCATGTGGAGTTTCGGTCTGGACTTTTTGATTGCAGACATCCCTACAAGCCTTGTTCGGCATCTTTCAGCGCATGCTGCGCGCACGCAGTGCATGCGCTGCACGATCGTGCAGCATATGCCGCACGTGCCGGGTGGGCATGAAACAACTTGTCGTGCACGTTTTGTTTTGTCGTTACTTCCTTTTGTTTGTATTTGCAGAAAACGCTTGTGAGAATGTTATGGAATTATTGGTGTCCGGTAAAAACACCGCAAACAACAAGTCCCATAGGGACGATATGGCAGCCCTGAAAGGGCGTAACAATCATAGCCCAGGGTGAGCAGCGCGGCGAAGCCGTGATGCGTAACCCTGGGTAAT
>CAVDJG010000018.1:0-14665 GCA_963609005.1 Acidaminococcaceae bacterium | reverse complement strand
GCACAAGGTCGTAGTCGCCTATCACCTCTGAACTGTCGCCCACTATGCGGCGCACTCCGGCGGCATGCTCAACAAAATTCAGTTCAAACACGTCGTGCTTGTGTATGGGATAGGTAAACTCTCGCTTGTGGCGGTCGGCTATATAAAGCAAGTCTTTGTCCATCAACGGCGTTATCTCGTGCAGGACATCGGGAGTGGTGTTACTCGTTTTCATAAGCATCGTGTTTTTGTTTTCGTAGGGTTAACAGTTTGTCGGCTTTTTGTTTTCGGTTGTCTGCAAATATACAACTTTTTGCCGATATTGCAACAAAAGGTCTGCCGTAAAAACGCAAATTTGTTTTTGTGTCGGCACACAACCGCGAGCGGCACCGTTTTCGGCGCATTCTGCAGCGGCACCGCAAAACGACAGCGGCGCGCAGCCTGCCTGTGCCAAGCACTGGCAAGCCGCGCGCCGCATTGCACTGCGTGGGCCACGGGTGGCACACTGTGCCGCTACATGCGCTCGATTATTTCAAGACACATGCGGGTGTTGTGGTAGGGGCATTTCCAGAAACCCGCCTTGTCGTCGTTGAGGTTCACGGTTCCGTCTTCGTTTATGCTCCAATGCCACTCACCGCCCTCGTTGTCAACAAGCCTGTCCTTTATGTATTGCCAGCAACGATCGGCCACTCCAAGCGCGTTTTCATCGCCGAAATGCTGCCAAAGGTTGACGTGTCCTATTACATTCTCGCACTGCACCCACCATTGCAGCGAGCGGTCGGTGCGGTCGCCATCGTCCCAATGCTCGTAAATCATCGATCCGTCGGGCAGCAACCCTTCGTCGGCCGCTGCGGCAATGCCCTTCACATAAGGCTCCATGTGTGCCACAACAGCATCGTCGGCAAGCACAAGCGCGGTCTCGTGCAGCAGCCACGACGCCTCGATGTCGTGTCCGTAGCTCTGTATGTCGCGCCTGCCGTTCCACCGGTCATCGAAGAAAAGGTCGAGATGCATGGTGTCGGCGTTGAGCAGCTTGTGGGTGAATATGTGCAGCAGATTGGTGAGCCGCTCCTTGAGTTCGGCCGACGGAGCCACGCGGTAGAGGTTGGTGTAAGGCTCGATAACGTGCAGGTGGGTGTTCATCGTGCGCGAACCGTTCTCGTCTTTGTCAGAGAGGCGCATGTCGGCAATGGGTTGCCACTCGCGCGTGAGTGCCTCTATGTAGCCGTTGCCCTCGCTGTCGAAGGCGTGGTCTTCAATGCTGCGGTAGAGCGAGAGGGCGCAGTCGAGAGCCTCGCGGTCGCCGGTTGCGCGCGCAAGTTCAGACATGCCGTATATGGTGAAGCCTATGGCATAGGTCTGCTTCTTGGTGTCGCGCGGCGTTCCGTCGGCATTCAGGCTCCAGAACACGCCTCCGTATTCGCCGTCGATGAAGTGCTGCATTATGTAGTCTTTTGCCCTCAGCGCGGCATCGAGATATTCTTTCTTGCCCATCACGCGGTAGGCTGCAGCAAAAGCCCACAGAATGCGTGCGTTGAGTATGGCTCCCTTTTCGGCCTCGGTGTCCACGTTGCCGTGTCCGTCGATGCGTCCGTAGAAACCGCCGTGCTCATGGTCGGGCATGCGGCTGAGCCAGAAATCGAGTATGTTGTGCGTGAGACACTCGATCATCTCAGTTTTCATGTTTGCCATAATAGTTTATTTTTTTATCGGGAACTTGTATGACAGCACCATAAGCAACAACGCTATGGCAGCCGGGAACAGCGAGAAGAGCGACCAAACCATGTTAAGCACCGAACTGGTGACCGATGCGGGGTCGATCATCGTGTTGCCCATGGCGTCGGTAATCATGTTGGCTCCCGACCAACCGAGCAGCAGTGCGATGAGCGAACCAGATATGGCTGTGCCGAATTTCTGCGACATCGTGCCCGAAGAGAAGATGAGACCGGTGGCCGAAGTGCCGAATTTCTCGGTGTGATAGTCGGCCACATCGGCATACATCGACCACATGAGCGGCGAGTAGATGCCTATGCCCATCGAGGTGAGTATCACGAGAATTATCATTATTCCAATGTAGGACGGACTCATGGGAACGAAGAAGAACGCCACTGAGGTGGCCATGCAGAACGCAGCCGACCAGAAGAAGGCCATGCGTTTCGAACCCACTTTCTCGGCAAACCAGGGGGCCACGCCGCCGAACACCATGCATGTCACCTCGCCGAAGGCCATGAACACGGTGAAGTTGACGATGAGGTCGTCGATCATCACATGGCCGTGCAGGCAATAGTCAAACATGTATCCGGCCACTGCGTAGCGGAATCCATTGAAGAAATTGGTGCACACCGCCATTGCCGTCATATACACCCATGCTTTGTTGTGCACGAGATCGACAAACTGGTGGAGCGAGAATTTCTCGGCACGCACGGGTTTCAGGCGTTCCTTGGTGAGCAAACCGCAGGCCAAGGTCATGGCCGCTGCCACCACACCGAGCACTGCACCTATCACAGCATACTGGTGGGCTTCGGTGCCGCCGACCCACTTCTGCAAGTAGGGAAACGTGAGCAGCGTGGCAAAACCCATGGCATAGGCGCCTATCATGCGGAAAGCCGAGAATTGGTTTTTCTCTTTATCGTTGGCAGTCATCACCCCGAGCAGCGACCCGTAGGGCACGTTGACCATCGTGTAGACCGCCATCATGAGCAGATAGAGGGCGTAGGCGTAAACCCGTTTGGCCGTGGGGCCGAAGTCGGGGGTGTAGAGCAGCAGTGCAAACACAAGTCCGAAGGGCACCGCACCGAATATGAGCCACGGCCTGTATGTGCCCCACCGCGACTGAGTGCGGTCGGCCAGGGTGCCCATGAGCGGGTCGGTGACGACATCAAACATGCGTGCCACCAGCATGAGCACGGCCGCATCGGCAAAGGTAAGGCCGAAGACATTGGTGAAAAACAACGGGAACGCGATTGACATCACTTTCCACACGATGCCACCGGCAGCGGCATCGCCCATTGCATAAGCTATCTTTTCTGTTAAACTTGCCATTTCCTGTTTTTTGTTATTGGGTTATTTGTTGGTAGATTGCAGGTGCAAAGTTAAGGTTTTCGGCGTTAACTGCAAACCGCACAGGCACTAAAACGGGGATTTGCACATCGGCCTTTGCCAGTGCCGCGCACTCCGCCGTGGCAAATCCCCGTTGTCCTGTCGCTGTCGGTATCAGTGTTTTCCGGCCGTGGCGCGGTTCTTTGCAACGAGTTTCTTTATGGTCTCGACACTCGCCGTGGTGGTGAATCCGTCCTCGGGAGTGTTCATGCAGTAGTCAACCAGCTTGTCTACGGTAGACACTGCCACGTGCATGCGTGTGTCGCAACTTGCATAATATATGAGCACACGGCCGTCTTCGTCGGCTATCCATCCGTTGGTGAAGGCCACGTTCATCACGTCGCCCACATATTCCGCGCCCTCGGGCACGAGGAAGTAGCCGCCCGGCTGGGCAATGACACGCGTCGGGTCGTCGAGAGCGGTCATATACATGTAGAGCACATAGCGCAGACCCGATGCGCAGCCGCGCACTCCGTGGGCCAGATGCAGCCATCCCTTCGGGGTCTTTATGGGGTGCGGTCCCTCGCCGTTCTTCACTTCCATGATGGTGTGGTAGTGGCGCGCGTTGATAATCTTCTCCTCCTTCACCTCGGCATGTGTCATGTCGTCGACAAGAGCCCATCCTATGCCGCCGCCCGAACCGGCATCGATAAATCCGTCCTGCGGGCGTGTGTAGAGTGCATACTTGCCATCGACAAATTCAGGATGCAGCACCACGTTGCGCTGCTGGCTCTTTGTCTTCAGGTCGGGCAGGCGTTCCCATGTCTTGAGGTCGTGGGTGCGTGCTATGGCAGCGGTTGCCGTGGCAGCCGAGAGGTCGGCAGGCTGCGAGTCGTCGTGGCGCTCGGCGCAGAATATGCCGTATATCCATCCGTCCTCATGCTGCGTGAGACGCATGTCGTAGATGTTGGTTGCCGGCACTATGTCGTCGGGCATGGTGACGGGTTCGGGCCAGAATCTGAAATTGTCGATGCCGTTGGGGCTTTCGGCCACTGCAAAGAACGACTTGCGGTCGGCCCCCTCGACACGCACCACAAGCAGATATTTGCCGTCGAGCTTGATAGCCCCCGAGTTCATGCAGGCGTTCATCATTATGCGCTGCATGAGATACGGGTTGTCGTTCTCGTCGAAATCGTAGCGCCACTCGAGCGGAGTGTGCTCGGCAGTGATTATCGGATTTTCATACTTTGTGTATATCCCGTTGCCCCAAGGCTTCGGTGTGTTGGGGCGTGTAATGAGTTCTTCGTGGTGGGCACGGAGCTCTTCAACTCTTTTTTCAAAATCAGTCATAACCTGTATTTATATTAATTGTTTCATTCTCTTCTTGTTGTGCAGCGGCGGCGCGTGCTGCATTGCCGCAGCCCAGTGTCGCCGTCATGTGCCGCAGACCTCAACCCGGCCTGTCGGCCGTCACCGTCCCACGTTCTCGATGTCGCGTGCGAAAAGCGTTGCAGGGTCGTCGTAGAAACGCTTGAAATCGGTTTCCGATGTCTTTCCGGGCGCAGCTATGTAGTTTTCGGTGGGATTGTCCCATGCGTTGCGCCACAGGAGCACATAGCATATAGGGTATTGTTTTATTGCGGGCAGCAGTGTCTTGGTAAACCAAGTGCTGTCGGGCACGTCGTTGTAGCCGGTTTCTGTGAGTGCAATGAGCTTCTGCCGCTTTGCACCCACGGCCTTCACCACGCCAAGTTCCTTGTGCAGCCACTCTATATACTGCGCATTGTTTGGCTCGCGCTGGTAGATGTCGATGCCGAGCAGGTCAACCACGTCGTCGCCGGGATAGTATTTCTCGTAGTGCTCAACGGTTTCGTCGCCATCGGCGAGGTTGGGCGAATAGCCCCACACGAGGTTGGTGCAGCCACGGCGGCGCATGAAGTTGAAGGTGTAGCGGTAGAGTTGCTTGTATTGCGAGACGCTGCAACGCCCTTCGCCCCACCAGAACCATCCGCCGCTCATTTCGTGCCACGGACGGAATATCACGGGGATTTTCTTGCCGTCGGCGGTGCGCAGCGAATTGAGGAAGTCGGCCACAAGGGTCAGCCATCCGTTGAACTTGGCGTGGTGCGACCCTCCCGGCAGTATTGCCGTCACTGCATCGCCGCCGAAGTCCCACGCGTTTTTGCCCGTGACAGGATTGTTGGGATGCCAGCTAATGGTGACAATGCCTCCGCGATGGTGCTGCGCTGCAATTTCCTCACGCATTCTCGCAAACGGCACTCCGTCGAGATTGCGGTCGTGCCCAAGCTCAATGTCGCCCAGGTCGAACCCCATCACGGCAGGATAGTCGCCGCACACCTCCTTCACATCGGAGCGGTTGCGTTCCCATTTCCACGAACATCCATACACGGGGTCGTCCTGGTGCCCCACCATAATTCCGATTTTCTGTATCGCGGCGAGCCTGTTTATAAGTTTCACGGCCGGCTGGCGCGATGCCGCCGACATTGCCGTGCCTATCGCAAGCGATGCCAATGTTGCCATAATCCTATTCATAACGATTTATTTTTCAGCATTTACAGTCATGTTGTATTGCCTCAGCGCAGTGCGCACGAGCTTGCCCCACGGCTTTATCTGCCGCTCAGTCCACTTGCCTTCAGCATTGGCCGAGGGCAGAATCATAGAGCAGGTTTCGTTCTTGTCAGACACCGACCAGTTAACCCAGCTCACGTGTTTCGCCTCGAGCAGGTCAATCCACCGTTGGTATTCGGCCGGGTCAAGCGGCCCGTCGCCCGATGCTTCCATTCCGGCACACTCCGAAACGAACACCGGCAGACCGCCATCGACGGCCTCAGCAAGGCGTTGGCGCAGATATTCCTTGTGTGTGGCGGCATAGAAGTGCAGGGTGTACATCACGTTGCTCACGCCCGTGAGCGGACTTTTGGCAGGCAGGTCGATGTCCTGGTCCCAATGCGGACAACCCATGAGTATTATGTTGTCGGGGTCATACTTGCGTATTTCGGCAATGACGGCATAGGCATAGTCCTTGAGAGAGTCCCAGGAATCCTCTATCGGTTCGTTGTAAAGCTCGTAGATGACGTTGGGATATTTGCCATACTTGCGTGCCATCTGCCCGAAGAAAGCCTTTGCCTCGGCAGTGTGCATAGTGTGTGCATGCCAGTCGATTATCACATACACGCCGTTGCGTATTGCCGCATCGACAACCTCAGTCACACGTTGCAGGGCAAACTCGGGGTTCTCCAGATAGTTGTCTTCTATCTGTATGCCCATTGCTGCGCGTATCACGTTGGCGTGCCAGTCGTTGGCGAGCCACTTCACTGTTTTCTTGTTGTAGAAACGCGGCCACAGGTTGTGCCATCCGAGGCTCACGCCGCGCAGCACCACGGGGTTTCCGTCCTTGTCGCAGAGCTGCGCTCCGCGCACCTGCAATTGTCCCCACTGCTTCACCGGGCACACGGCCCAGGCATGTGCGAGGCACATCAATGCAGCAAGCATTATAAACAGTCTTTTCATATTATGCTTTTTCGTAGGTTTTCAACTTTCATTTCACTCCACGCTGAACACGGCTTTCAGCAGCGAGGCATCGTCGCTGCTACCGCCCACCTGCACTTCAATGTCGCCGGGTTCCACCGTCTTGTGCATGTCGATGCCATAGAAGGCAAGCGCGCGGGGAGTTATTTCAAACGTCACGTCCTTTGCCTCGCCGGCTTTCAGCGGCACGCGCTCAAAGCCTTTCAGTTCTTTCACGGGGCGAGCCACCGACGACACGCAGTCGCGCAGATACATCTGCACAATCTCGACACCGTCGCGATGGCCGTTGTTGGCCACTGTCACGGTGGCTTTCAATGTGCCGTCGGCCGACATGGTTGGTGCCGAAAGGCGCAGGTTGCTATACTCAAAAGAGGTGTAGCTCAACCCGTGGCCGAAGGGATAGAGCGGTGTTGACTTGCCGCACACCACGGGATGGAAGAAGGCCGAAGCCTTATGGTTGTACCAAGTGGAAATCTGTCCGGCCGAACGCGGCATTGTCATGGGGAGCTTTGCCGACGGATTCACCTTGCCGTAGAGTATCTCGGCTATGGCCTGTCCGCCAAACTGCCCCGGCTCCCATGCGTTGACGATGGCCGGAACGTGCTCTGCCGCATAGTTCACACTGATCGGACGGCCGCTGATTATCACCACTATGGTGGGCTTGCCCGTTTCGTTGATGCGGCGTATGAGTTGATTCTGAAGCCCCACGAGGTCGAGGTTGTCGCGGTCGGTGTCTTCGCCGCATGTGCGTTCGAGCCATCTGAAGCGCATCATGTATTCTCCGCAGCACACTATGCTGAGGTCGCAGTCGCGTGCCTTGGCCACCGCCTCATCTACTTTGGCCTGCGACATGTTGCGCGGGTCCCAACCCTGGTCAACAAATTCAAACTCGGTTTCGGGCGACACCTGCTTCAAGCCCTTCACAACGGTGATTACCTTGTCGTCGGGCTGCGGCTCGCTCCAGTCGCCCATGATGTTCTGGTCGTCGGCATTGATGCCCGTAACGAGCACCCGCTTGTATTTTGCCGCATCGAGCGGAAGCAGTGCCCCGTCGTTTTTCAGAAGCACTATCGAGTTGCGCGAGGCCTCGAGCGCGGTGGCCTTGTGCGCAGGGTCGTTTATCACGCGGTCGCGTTCCTCAACCGTGACATAGGGATGTTCAAACAGTCCGAGCCTGAACTTGGTGCGCAGTATGCGCCGCACCGACTCGTCGATGCGATCCTCTGCCACCTTTCCCTCGCGCACCAGCTCAACGACGGCATCCTGCCATTCCGGCCCGTGCATGTGCATGTCCATTCCGGCGAGTATGCTCTGCATGTAAGCCTCCTTGTTGTCGCGTGCCGTGTAGTGCTGGTCAACACAATGTTCAATGTCCATCCAGTCGCTCACGATGAAGCCGTCGAAGCCCCACTCGTTGCGCAGCACATCGTGCATGAGCCACCTGTTGGTGTGGCACGGCACTCCGTTGAGCTCGTTGTGCGACATCATCACCGTGGCACCGCCGGCCTTTACGCTCGCCTCGAACGGCGGGAAGAACACCTCGCGCAATGTGCGCAGCGACACGTCGCACGGTGCTCCGTTGGTGCCGTTTACCGAATAGGAACCGCCCACGAAGTGTTTCACGCAAGCGAGCACGTCGCCCGCGGTGTCGAGGTTGCCCTGGTAGCCTCGCGTGGTGGCCTCGCCCAGAAGCGACACGAGCAGCGGGTCTTCGCCGAAAGTCTCGCCGCAGCGGCCCCAACGACCGTCGCGCGCCACCTCGACATTGGGATTAAACGTCCAGTGCATGTTCATGGCGCGCATCTCGGCAGCCGTCTCACGCGCTATGCGGTAGGCCATTGGCACGTCGAACGACGAGGCCAGGCCTATGTTTGTGGGGTAGACCGTGTTGTCGCAGCACTTTGCATTGCCGTGTATGGCGTCGATGCCAATGAGCAACGGTATCTGCAATCGGCTCTCCATGGCAAGGCTCTGGAGCGCGTTGGCCTCCTCGAGCGTTGTGACATGCAGGAACGACGACACCAGTCCGCGGCTCGTGAGCTGCCTTATGTCGTCCTCGGTCATGCCGGGATAAAACGCGTTGGCAGTGTTGGTGGCAAGTTCTTCGGCCGTCATCGTGGCCGAGTTCTGCTTGAAATGCTCTATGCCCACGAGCTGGTTCATCTGCCCCACCTTCTCCTCAAGCGTCATGCGCGAGAGCAAGTCATCGACACGCTGTTCCAACGGAACGGCCGGGTCTTTATACTGGGGGCGTATGCTGTTGTTTGCTGTTGCTGTCATTGTTGCCGAATTTGTCGTTTTAGTTGTATATGTTTCTTGTTGCCGCAGCGTTGGCGGCCCGTGCCTGTGGGCAGAAAATGCTGCCGTGGCCCGTGGCACACGCCTGCGGAATGATGTCGTGGAGGTGCAGGGGAAACCGCGCCTGCCCGTGGGTTTGTGACTGTGGCGGCCAGCTGCCGCCCAACTTCAAACTTTAAACTTACAAAACCGTCGCACCGTCAGGGCCACGGCGAAGCTTCCCCTTTAGCCTCGCGGCGTTGCCGCCGCCTATTTTATGCCCATCTGCGCGAGCAGCCATGCCTCCCACTCGTCCCACTGCTCCTGAAACCAGTAGTGGCCGGTGAGCTGATAGACGTGCAGTTGCTTGGGAGCTGTCACGGTGTTGTATGTGGCGTAGGCCGTGGTGGGGGGCACTACGTCGTCGTTGTAGCCGAAGGAAAACCATCCCGGGCATTTTATGCGCCGTGCGAAGTTCACCCCGTCGTAGTAGCGCGATGTGGCTATTTTCTTGGCATCGGCATGCTTCACGTCATAATAGAAGTAGTGTGGCCATCCGCATGCCACTCCCTCGAGCGATGCAGTGTGGTCGCACAGGGCGGCATGCACTGCTCCGTAGAAGGTGACGCGGCTGTCGAGTGCGGCACACACGAGCGAGAGGAAACCGCCCTGTGAGCTGCCTGTCACGCCGAGCGACGTGCCGTTCCACTCGTCGAGCGTGGCTATGTAGTCGATGGCACGCACCGCGCCCACGATAACGCGCCTATAATATGACTGTTCGCGAGAGTCCATGTTGAAGTCCCAATAGCAGTTGAGCGCACCGGCCTGCATTTCGTCGTAGACGCTTTGCGGCATGGTTACGGGAACTCCGTGTATGCCTATCTCAAGGGTTATGGCTCCTTGCGATGCCGTCCACACGTCGCCCTGATAGGGGCGCACGCCTGCTCCCGGCACACGCAGCAGCGCCGGATATTTGCCGGGCTTTGTGGGGACGCAGAGTATGCCGTAGGTGCGGCTTCCCCATCGTATGTTCTGGAAGCTCACCTCATACACGTTCACTGCCTCGGTGCACCGCTCGGGCAGCAGCCGGCGTGTGGGCTCGAGCGCGGTGTTGCGCGCCTCGGCGAGTGTCCCGGCCCAGAAAGAGTCGAAATCCTGCGGATCCTGTGTGGTGGGGCGCAGCCGTTCGGGCGAGAATGCCGCCGTGCAGAGTCCCTCATAGTTCTTGCCGCCGACATGGGCGGTGACTTTCAGCCGGTAGAATCCGGGCTTGTTCATGGAACCGGTCCATGACATTGTGCCGCCTTTCAGCACTACGCCGGTTTTCTTGGTGTCGGCATACATCTCGGGACCAGCCTCGAAATCCACCTCGGCATTGTCTACAAGTGTGCCCGATTGCAACACACTCACGGTGAAGCGGGCTTTTTCGCCCACACGGTAGTTCCAGTCTTTGTGGTCGGGAGTGACGCTGACGGTTATGTTGTTGCCGCGTATCTGAGCCTCGGCCACTGTCATTCCAATGCCCATAAGGAGGCAAAGCAGTGCAATAGTTTTTCTCATCGGTAAGGTTTTAGGTGCTTTTTTGTTTGTATTTCTTTATATTGCCGCACGGCAGACACAATGTGCCAATCATTGCAGCGCGGCCGGTGCACGCATGTGGCGCACACGCAGCACGCGTGTGGTGCAGCCGCTGCACGCCATGGTCAGTGCTTCAAGTAAAGTCCGTTAAGGCTTTTCATGAACACCGTGGAGGCATCGTTGTAGAGCCGCATGAAGTCTTGTATGGCGTCGTTGCCGCATCCCGGGAACGGCGCGAAATAGTGGCCGTCGGCGGCATCGCCCCTGTTTGCGCCGAACATCATGTAGGAAATGCGGTGTTGGCGGAGCAAAGGCAGAAGCGTTTGCGTGAACACCGTGGCGTGTGGAATGCCCTCCTCGCCCACCGTCATGCCGAAGGCGTTGTTGTGTTCCTGTGCAAAAGGCAGTGCCTTGGCCACCATATCGGCGAGAATGTTGCCGTAGTTACCGTTGCTGCTGTCGCCATCCGTGGCCAGACACACGGCGTTAAGCACATCGACATCGCTGTCGGGGTAGCGCGAGAGGAACGTGGCCGAGGGGTAGCTTTCGGAATATCCGTAGATGACGTTGGACACATCGGCATCGCCAAGCATATCCTGCACCTTGCGGTAGAGCTTGGTGTAGTCGTCGGCGGCGAGGCGGTCATACCATGCCTTGCCCGTGAGCGGACAGACGAAGAGCACCACCGGGGCCTTTATGCCGTAGTCGTCGTGCAGACTGCCGAGATAGTCGGCAACGCGCGCAACATACTGTTTGAGCACATCGTCGCTGCCCCCGAAATCGGGCACCGTCCAGTTGATGGTGACGAGCGCGCCCCGGCGGAAATTGGCGAGCACATCGCGGCGCATTACATCAAACGCCATATTGTGGACATTCGCCTTCTTGCCGCTCTCGATGCCTGCTATTTCGTAGGCCACGGCGGCCGGACGGTCGCCAGACACGCCGTGCATGTCGCTGCGGTCGCTGTCGCATTGCCATCCCACGCCTTGCAGTGTGCCGTAGACCTGCCCCACGATTGTGCCCTTGTCGGCATAGGTCTTGAGGTTGGTCCTGAGGTTCTCGGTGCGAGTGGTGAGCCCGCTCATTGCAAGCTCGTCATACGATTTCTTCTTTTTCCCGCCGCATGAAGCCAAGGCAAACGACATTGCCAGGGCCAGCAGGGCTATGGTTGTTTTTTTCATCTTCGGTTCTGATAAAATTCGGTAAGCGCGTTTTCTTGCCACGCCGTGCGGCCGGGGCGTTTGCACCACGGCCGGGGCGCGGCGTAGGCGTTTATTCGGCAAATGCCTTCTTCATGGCCTCAACCACCGTGGGGAGCGACCATTGCACCGACTCGCGGTCGCTGCCTTCGTAGATGCTCAACCAGTAGTAGGTGGCAATGCCCAGTGCGCGTGTCTGCGACACTATGTCGGCGGCCTGGTCGGCAGCGGCCTGTATCTCGCTGGCCGAGCTTGTTGCGCTCACCGACTTGGTGCCGTGGGTGCCGTATTCGCCTATGATTACGGGGTAGCCCTTGGCAATGAAATAGGTGTTGAGACGTGTGAACATGTCCTTGACGTAATTCTTGCATTCATTGTCCCACTTGCCTTTCTGTGCAAACCAGTCGTAGGGGTCGTAGGTGTGGCACTCGAATATGAGGTGGCCGTCTGCCTTGTCGGTAGGCATCTTGAGATTTTTTATGGCCAGTTCCTCGTTCTTGCCTGCATAGGCATTGATGATGAGGTTGCGCGTGGCGTTGTTGCCGCCGGTGGCGCGCACTGCATTGACAAAGCTCTGTGCGTAGTTGTTGAGTGCGGTGTAGCTTGCGCTGCCGTCGGCGGGAGCCGTCCAACTGCTGTTGGCATCGAGCATTTCGTTGTAGCCTTCGAACACAAGACGTTGGCAATAGCCTGCAAAGCGGTTGGCAATCTGTGTCCACAGATATTCATATTTGGCCTTGTTCTGGTTGTAGTTGTCCATGTCGGCCTTTATCCAGTGGGTCACGGGGGCGTCGTCGTGGCCCGTGTCGTGGTGCACATTGAGTATGCAATACATGTTGTTGGCCATGACATAGTCCACGATTTCCTGCACGCGGTCCATCCAAGCCTTGTCCACGTTGCCGTCGGCATCCATGTGCTGGAACCAAGTGACGGGCAGACGCACGGCGTTGAAGCCGTTCTGCTTGAGGAAATCGATCATTGCCTTGGTGGTGACGGGCTGTCCCCAGCAGGTTTCGAAGTCGGTGACGGAGTTGTTTTCCATTGTCTTGCTGAGGTCAACTGCATCCATCGAGTTGCCGATGCAGGTGCCAAGACCCATGTTTACGCAGGCATCCTTGGCGCTCTCTTCGGTGTAGGCGGCGTTGATGTTCACTTGGTCGCGGGTGATGACGTTCTTGCTGCCCATGACGGTGGTCCACCATGCATCGGAGGGCAGGTTGCTGCCATACCAAGGCATGAAGCGGCTCCAGTGTGCTCCGGCATCCCATGCATCCTGCACGAGGGCGGTTTCCTGTCCGTCGCCGGTGCCGCACTCGGCAAGGGCTACTATCTTCGACGGGTAGCGGGCCTGTATCTGTCGGAATTCCTGTGCCTGACGGTCGGCGGTGTAGCCGTAGAGGTCGCGTCCGATTATGTCTACATAGTTGTCGCCGGGATACCAAGCCTCGTCGTTGTCATACGAAGCGGCATCGCCGTTGTAGTTCTGTGTGGTCCATTCCCATATCAGGTTGTGTACGCCTTTCGACTGGAAGTAGTCGAACATGGCCTTCCACAGTTTCTTGTAGGTTTCTGCGCCGTCGTATCCCCACCAAAACCAAGCCTTGGTCCAGTCGGCCTGGTTCTTGGCGCAGGCGTTGCCTGCACCCTCGTGGAACGGACGCCAGAGGGCCGAAATGCCTGCGTCCTGCAGTTTGAGGAGCACGTTGGCCACCTTTTCCATTTCCTGGTAGAACCATTTGTTCTCCCATGAACCCGAGGTGAATACGTTTTGTGCCTTGAAGGTAGTCTCTGAGGGAGTGCATGTCACTCCGCTGCCGTCGGTGCCTATGGTTCCGTTCTCGGTCTTGGGCACGTTGAAATGCCACATGAGCGACACGATGCCGCCTGCATCGGCCCATTCGGTGACGGGCGTTATGTTGTTGTAGTCAATCCAGTTGTTCGTGGGAACATAGATGTGTATGAAGTCGTAGCAGTTTATGGCCGGGTATTTGCCTGTGGTATTGTATATCCGGTCGGCTATCGTGTGATTCCAGTTTACGTCGGCCACCACGCCCGACAGGGTGTGCGCGCCATAGTTGAGCTGCAAATATTTGTAGAGCCGCTTTGTGGTTTGTGTGGCTGAGGGGTCGGCAAGGGTTATGCCGCTGAGGTCGCTCTCGTGATACACCGAGAACGTGATGTTGTTTATGCTGTTCACGTCGTATGTCTCCCACGCTCCGAAATCTTCCCATCCCTTGAGAATTATTTCGAGTTTGCCGTCGGCTGTGTGGTGCATCGACGATATTGCGTTGTTGTCGCCGGCAAGGTTCCATTCGGCCTGTTTGCCGGTTTCGGTCGTGTTGACCGTTATTTTGTCGCCATCTTTCTGGGCGTAGGCAGCAAGTGAAGCCATTACCACCATTGCCGTGAGCAGTAAGTGTTTCATTTTCTTGTGATTTTAATTGCCTTTCCGTTGATGTTGATTATGTAAATGCCTTTGGCGAGGCTGCCTATTCCGACTATGGTTTTGCCGTCGGCAACCACGGTGGCGATGTTGACGGCCTTGCCGTCGGTTGAAAATGCACTCACCTTGTTGTGTGTGCCGTCGACGACGATGCGGTTGGCCTCAACCGACAGATTTCCGTTTCGGGCACTTTCTATGCCGGTTGTCGCTCCGTAGGTGAATGTGCTCACTTTCCAAAGGTCGTAGCTCGCGGTGGTGGTTGTCGTGGCCACCGTCATACGGTCGTTGCCGAACGACACGTCGGGGGTTGCCGACAGGGCGAACTCTACCCTTGTCCCGTCGTTGAACGAGACAAACAGCGACTTGCCTGTTGATGCGTGGGCCGTTGCAAGGCCCAATGCCAGACTTAAAGCCAATGCTATTTTTTTCATTTTCCTGTAAGTTGTTTTTTCCAGTTAGAAACACCCGCGGCACGGCAGGCGCGTGCCGCCGCGCCGCGAGTGGTTAATAGTTGCATCTGTTTTTTCTTGCCTGTGGTGCCGGTTGTTACGGCAGAACGGCAATCTTGGTGATGTTCTTCAAGTCGCCCTGGATGATGAAG
>CAVDJG010000017.1:0-14680 GCA_963609005.1 Acidaminococcaceae bacterium | reverse complement strand
CGACAATCTGTGGCACGAAATCGCCGCGACAGCAGACAACTGACCACAAAAGCGCCATGGACAGAAGCCGTGACACAGCAAACAAGTAAAACCAACCCCATAACAATAAAACGCTCTAATGTCGAAGAAAAAAATCATCAAGTGGTCTGCCATCATTGCATGCACCCCTCTTTTGCTCATTTTCTTACTGGCAGCATCGCTTTATATACCGCCAATACAGAATTGGGCCATAAAGAAAGCCGCCACCTATGCCTCGTCGGCAACGGGGATGGACATTAGAATCAACCGCATACGCCTCTCGTTTCCGCTTGATTTGGGCATCGACGGGCTGTGCGTGACACGGCAGAACGACTCGCTTCCACAAGTGCGCGACACGATTGTCAACGCACGCCAACTCATTGTCGACGTGAAACTTCTGCCACTGTTAAACAGTAATGTGGAAATTGACAAGCTCGATTTCGGCGACATTAAGCTGAACACCTCCAACCTCGTAAAGTCGGCCGGCATAAAAGGCAGCATGAAACGGCTCGCACTCGAAAGCCACGGCATCGACCTTAAACACGAAACTCTATGCCTTGACAAGGCAATGATATACAAAGCCGACGTTGATGTCGCGCTAAACGACACTGTTCCCGAAGACACAACAAAGACCCCGACATATTGGAAAATAAACGTCGGCAGACTGCAGGTGGCCCAGTCAGGCGTCACCATACACATGCCCGGCGACACATTGCGTGTGTATGCCGGACTTGGAAGGGTTGATGCACGCGACGGACATTTCGATTTATTCAAAAACAAATACACGCTGCGCCAGTTGTCATGGAAACAAGGAAGCGTGCGTTATGACAACACATTCAAACAAAGAATAAAAGGACTTGACTACAACCACATATCCCTGTCTGACATAAGCATCGGCGTGGATTCTTTGGACTATTCGCCCTGTGGTCTGTCAATGATCATAAGACCAAGCAAACTGAAAGAAAAAAGCGGCATAACGATAAGCCGACTGTCGGGAAAAGTGCAACTCGACAGCACCCACATACAAATCCCCAACTTGATTGTCAGCACTCCCGAGTCGAAACTGAAAGCCATCATTTCCATGGATTTCAATACTTTCGACGAAAAGTCGCCGGGTAAAATGGACATCTTGCTTAACGCATCGCTTGGAAAGCAGGACATCATGCGTTTTCTCGGAAGCATGCCCCGCGAATTTACAAGACGTTGGCCCAACCAGCCACTCACCATAAACGGAGTGGCCAAAGGCAACATGAAAAGCCTCGACATAAGCGGTTTGCTTGTAAAACTCCCCACGGCATTCACCCTGAGGGCAAACGGCAAGGCCCGAAACCTCACCGACCCGAAGCGCCTGCAAGCCGGCATCAACGTTCAAGCCGACACCTACAACATGAATTTTGCCACTGCCCTGTTGGGCAATTCGGCCAACTCTGTCAGACTGCCGCAAGGCATGCACCTCAAAGGCAAGTTTGATGCCTACGGCGACAACTATGCGGCCAACTTTCTTGCAAGCATAGGCGGCGGCCAAATCAAGGGCAACGCGCATATCAACACGACACGCCTTTCCTACTCGGCTTTGCTCGATGCATCAAAACTGCCGCTTGCAGCATTCCTGCCCGGCAGCGGTCTGCGTCCGTTCTCGGGCAAGATTGTAGCCAGCGGAACCGGCTTCGACTTTTTGTCTCCGGCAACGAAACTCGATGCCAAAGCCGAAGTCACAAGCCTTGCATACGCAGGCTACGACATGTCGGGCATGAAACTCGCCGCCAATGTAAGCAACGGTGTGGGCCATGCAACGCTTGACAGCCACAACAAACTGTTGTCGGGCACTATCGACATAAGCACACTTTTGAGCCGCAAAAAGCTAAACGCTGCCATAAACTGCGACATCGCAAAAGCCGATTTCCACGCTCTCAAACTCACAAAGAAACCTCTCACGGCATCGTTAAAAGCCAATGTATCGGCTGAAAGCGACCTGAAACAATCGCACGACATAAAAGGCATGGTGAACAACATCACCATAACCGACAGCACAAGAAGCTACCACCCCGAAAACATAGTGCTCGACGTGTTCACGCGTAGCGACACCACCCATGCCGCAATAACCTGCGGCGACTTTGCGCTACGGCTCAACGCCGACGACTATTACGACAAGATTTTGCGGCACGCCGACGATGTTATGGCCGAAATACAGAAGCAGGCATCAGAAAGATACATCGACCAGTTGCGCATAAGGCATCACTTGCCGCTCATGTCGCTATACATCAACTCCGGAAAAGAAAACATTTTCTGCCGCGCCCTCAAGCATTATGGCTACGAAATGAAGAGCATGCACATCGACATGAGCACGTCGCCAAAAGCCGGAATCAACGGAACCGTTGCCCTCGACTCGCTCGTGACGTCGGGAATACAACTCGACACCATACGCCTTGCATTCATTTCCGATTCCACGACGACCCATTTTGACGGCAATGTGCGCAATGCCAACGGCAATCCGCAATATGTGTTCAACGCGAAATTCCGCGGCGCACTGTTCGAGCAAGCCCTTTATTTGGGCACGCAGGTATATGATGCCAACGACAGGCTCGGTGTGGCACTGGGCGTAAAAGCGTCGATGGAGCAAAACGGCATACGCATAAACCTCGGCGGTGTCGATCCGATATTGGGTTACAAGAAATTCAGTGTAAACAAAGGCAACTATGTGTTCCTGGCCGACGACAAACGCCTATCGGCCGATATGAAGCTCCGCGCCGACGACGGCATGGGCATACAGGTATACACCAACGACAGCACCGAAGCCCTGCAAGATGTCACAATCGGCCTCACTAAGTTTGATTTGGCAAAAGTGCTGTCGGTAATTCCCTACACGCCCGACATTTCCGGCATCATGAACGGCGATTTCCACCTCATCAACATGCCCGACGGCGAGTTGTCGGTATCGTCATCCGTCAACATAGACAACATGGTTTATGAGAAATGCCCGATAGGAAACATCGGCACCGAGTTTGTGTATATGCCCAAAGAGGGAGGCCGCCAGCATTATGTCGATGGCACGCTCTCGTGCAACGACTACGAAGTGTGCTCGCTCAACGGCTTCTACGACTCCGAGGGCGAGGGCAACCTTTCAGCCAAGCTCACCCTCGACCAGACACCGTTGTTGCTGCTCAACGGTTTCGTGCCCGACCAAATCATCAGTTTCAAAGGCTCGGCCAACGGTCATCTTACTGTCGATGGCACATTGTCGCGCCCCAATGTCAACGGCGAAATAAGCTTCGATTCGGCCTACATCGCAAGCGTGCCCTATGGCGTCGAGCTTCGCCTGTGCGACGACCCCGTGACAGTCACCGGAAGCCACCTGCTGTTTGAGAACTTTGAAATGTATGCTCACAACGGCAGTCCGCTCAACCTCTACGGCTATTTCGATTTCTCCGACATGGAGAAAATGTGCATCGACATGAAAGTGCGTGCCACCGACTATCTGCTCATCGACTCAAAAGAGAACTCACGGTCGGAGACATACGGAAAAGCCTACGTCAATTTCCTCGGAGCAGTGAAAGGCCCGCTTGAGAGTCTCAGCATGCGTGGAAAGCTCGACGTGCTCGGTTCCACCGACATGACATACATTCTGCGCGACTCGCCGCTCACTACCGACAACCAAATGAACGACCTCGTGAAGTTTGTAAACTTCCGCGACCCCGATGCCGTAACCGTAACCCGGCCGCCACTCACCGGCCTTGATGTCGATCTGACGCTAAGCATCGACCAGGGTGCCCACATTCTCTGTGCCCTGAACACCGACAAATCGAATTATGTAGACCTCATCGGCGGCGGAGACTTGCGCTTGCAATACAACACAACCGACAATCTGCAGCTGTCGGGACGCTACACTCTCAACAACGGCGAGATGAAATATTCGCTCCCCGTCATACCGCTCAAGACTTTTGTCATACAAGACGGAAGCTACATCGAGTTCTTCGGCGACCCGATGAATCCGCGCCTCAACATCACGGCAACCGAACAAACCAAGGCAACGGTATCGTCAGACGGCGGTTCGGGCCGCAGCGTGACATTCGAGTGCGGCGTTGTCATCTCTAAGACACTGAGCAACATGGGACTGCAATTCGTAATCGATGCGCCCGACGACCAGACCATACACAACGAACTGCAAACCATGTCGGCCGAGAGACGGGGCAAGATTGCCGTAACAATGCTCACAACCGGCATGTACATCTCCGACGGAAACGTGAACTCATTCTCTATGAACAGTGCGCTGAGCGCATTCCTCAACTCGCAAATCAATGCCATATCGGGCAACGCACTGCGCACACTCGACCTGAGCTTCGGCATGGACAACACCACGCTCGGTTCGGGGTCGGTACACACCGACTACTCGTTCAAGTTCTCAAAACGCTTCTGGAACAACCGGCTGCGCATAGTCGTCGGCGGAAAAGTGTCGTCGGGAGCCGACGTTGAGAACCAGAACAACACGTTCTTCGACAATGTCACATTTGAATACCGCATGAGCGCCACCTCAAACAAATATCTGAAACTGTTCTACGAACGCGACAGCTACGACTGGCTCGAAGGCAACGTGAGCAAATTCGGGGGAGGTTTCATGTGGCGGCGCAAGCTGCAGCACTTCCGTGACATATTCCGTTTCAAGACCGAAAGCGCCACAATGCCGGCAGTACAACCTACCGATTCCACAACCGAAAAGAAGAAAGATGAAGCAAAAGACAAATAATCCGACAAGAAACATCGTGCGCATTCTGGCAATGCTTGCAGTCTTTGCGGCAACAGCATCTTGCTCGTCAACACGCAACATTCCGGAAGACGACCAGCTTTACATCGGACTGAAAAAGATAGAATACAACAACTACGAGCGCAACGACCACTTCTATTCAACCCAGGAGGAGGTGGAAGCTGCACTCGCCACTGCGCCCAACGGCGCTCTGTTCGGCAGTTCATACTACCGCACCCCACCCTACCGTCTTTGGATTTGGAACGCATTCACCAAGTCGGAGAGCCATCTCGGACAATGGATTGCCAAGAATTTCGGCAAGGCACCGGTTCTTATGAGCTGGGTCAACCCGTCGCTGCGTGCACAAGTGGCACGCGAGCTGCTCGTGGCACGGGGCTATTTCGGAGCCGATGTGAGCTATAAGGTAATCGAACAGTCAAACCCCAAGAAAGCAAAAATAGGCTATACCGTAAACCTCGGGCATCTGTCTACAATCGACTCCCTTTGTTACCGCAACTTCCCCGACGACGCACAGCAACTCATCGACTCCACGCAAGCGCAGGCCCTGATACACAACGGCGACCCGTTCGACGTTTCGCAACTCGACGCCGAACGCACACGCCTAAGCACACTATTGCGCAACAACGGTTATTTCTACTACCAGCCGAGCTACGCCTCCTACCTTGCCGACACTACTTCTGTGCCCGGACGTGCACTCGTGCATCTGCAATATGCCGATAGTTTGCCTGCACAGGTGGGCCGAAAATGGCACATCGGGCACATCGATTTGCAGCTCCGCCGCAACTATATGCAGCAGATGACCGACTCTATTCGTCGCCGCCGCTTCACGGTGCACTACTCAGGCAAACGGTCGCCAATGCGTACACGCGTCATAATGCGCGACCTTAAACTGCGCCCCGGGCAACTGTACAGCTATGACCTGCACCAGCAATCGGTTAACAAGCTCACCGGCATGGGCCTTTTCAGCCGTGTTGACATATCGTTCACCCCACGCGACACATCGGCCCTGTGCGACACTCTCGACATGACACTCAACTGCATATTCGACAAGCCATACGATTTCTATGTTGAAACGAGCCTTGTTGGAAAGACAACCGGACGGCTCGGCCCGGGCATAACGATAGGTTTTGCCAAACGCAACGCATTCCGTGGAGGCGAAAAGCTGAGTGTCAACCTTAAAGGATCGTATGAATGGCAAACCGGACACCAGGCCGACGGAACAAGTTCGAAATTCAATTCCTACGAATATGGTGCCGACGCGACACTCGAATTGCCCCGGCTTCTGCTGCCCATGTGGCGGCGCAAGCGTTGGTATGAAACCCCATCGACGGTCATCAAGTTCTCGTCGGACATCATCAAACGATCGGGATTCTTCAAGCGGCATATCGTTTCGGGCGAACTTACCTACACCATGCAACCCACAGCCACATCGGTGCACCAGTTCAGTCCGCTCATTCTGCAATACGAATACATGCAAGACCAGACTGAAAAGTTCAAGCAAGTGCTGCAGCAAAGCCCCTATCTGCTCATTTCAATGGCCGACCAGTTTGTGCCCAAGATGCGCTACACCTACACCTACTCTTCGCCCACCAACTACCGAAACCCCATTTATTGGCAAACAACCGTAAGCGAGGCATCAAACATTCTCTCGTTGGGCTATCTGATAGCCGGAAAGAAATGGGGCGAGAAGGGCAAAACCATGTTCAAGAATCCTTATGCACAGTTTCTGAAGATAGAGACCGACCTGCGCAAGACATGGCGCACGACAGAGCACAGCACCCTTGTGGGACACGTCAATGCAGGCGTAATCTGGTCATACGGCAATGCCACAAGTTCACCATACAGCGAACAGTTCTATGTGGGAGGTGCCAACAGCATACGCGCCTTCAACGTGCGCAGCATCGGACCCGGCTCTTACCACACCGACAAGTCGAACCTTTCATATATGGACCAAACCGGCGACATCATGTTCCAGGCCAACCTTGAATTCAGACCACGCCTGTTCGGCAACCTCTATGGGGCCGTATTTGTCGATGCCGGCAACATTTGGGCAATGCGCGACGACGGATACCGCACCGGGGCGAAATTCAATTTCAAAAACGCTTTGAAGGAGATGGCACTCGGAACTGGCATCGGCATACGCTACGATTTGGAGTTTTTCGTGCTGCGCTTAGACTGGGGAGTAGGACTGCATGTGCCCTACCGAAAAGGTTTCTACAACATGCCAAGTTTCGGCGACAGCCAAAGCCTGCACTTTGCCATAGGCTATCCGTTCTGACATAGCCCCGGAAGCCTCAACTATGCGCATTACGGTGCGCCCCCAACGGCACATGACACCACTGCCCGAAAGGCAGGTGACATGTGCCGTTATGCATAAAAAAGCGGCATCGTCGGCACGATTAAAAATTAATGCCGCATTCTTTTCTGTTTCGCCCAAATTTGTTACTTTTGTAAATGAAACCCGTTGCCGCGTGACACTATGCAAAAAATGCCGCGACCTTGGGGCACGGGCCATTCACAAGACAGAAAAGTTTTAACGAATTAAACATAAAAATATTATGAAACCGACACTCTTTCTCCTTGCAGCAGGAATGGGAAGCCGCTACGGCGGTCTTAAACAACTCGACGAACTCGGCCCTCACGGCGAGACAATAATGGACTACTCCATCTACGATGCCATAAATGCAGGCTTCGGCAAACTCGTATTTGTAATCAGAAAAGACTTCGAAGACGATTTCCGCCGCATTGTCCTCTCAAAATACGAAGGCCACATTCCGTGCGAACTCGTATTCCAGAGCCTCGACGCTCTGCCCGAAGGCTTCACCTGTCCGGAAGGACGCACCAAACCGTGGGGCACCAACCATGCACTCATGATGGGCGAAAGCGTGATAAACGAACCGTTTGCCGTGCTCAACTGCGACGATTTCTACGACCGTGACGCATTCCGCGTAATGGGCAAATGGCTCTCCGAACTGCCCGAAGGCTCTACCGGAAAATATGCCATGGTGGGCTTCCGCGTGGGCAACACCCTTTCTGAAAGCGGAACAGTAAGCCGCGGCATCTGCGAGAACGACGCCGACCATCACCTCACGTCAGTAGTGGAGCGCACCAAGATACAGCGCATCGACGGTGTGGTGAAATATCTCGACGACAACGGCGAATGGGTGGCAATACCCGACACAACACCGGTTTCGATGAATTTCTGGGGCTTCACACCCGACTATTTCAAGCACAGTAACGACTATTTCAAGACATTCCTCGCCGACCCGAAGAACATGTCCAACCCCAAGAGCGAGTTCTTCATCCCGCTCATGGTTGACAAACTCATACATGACGGCAAGGCAACATGCGAGGTGCTCGACACCACTTCTAAATGGTTCGGAGTGACCTATCCCGAAGACCGTCCCGATGTAGTGGCCAAGTTCAAGAAACTTGCCGACGACGGCATCTATCCCGAAAAGATGTTCTGACGCATCTTTCGCAACATACACATAAAAAACTAACCCGTGGCAACACACATCAACTGTGTCGCCACGGGTTTCTTCTTGCCAAGCACTGCTTGGCCGGCTATGCCTTCCGGGCCTTCACATAAGGCATAACCACATTATTAAACTCCTGTTCAAAGTTTGGGGTGAAAACATCCTTGCCCATATTCTCGGTTATTTCATCCACCGTCCAATACCGCCCACCGTCGAGTTCAGCTGCCGACGGGCACACATCACCGTCATATACAGTGGCAAACACATTCACCAGTTCGCGTTCACGCGCGCTCTCGAACACATATTTTGCAAGCGGTTGGGCAACAAAGCCTTCAATGCCAAGCTCTTCCTTAACCTCACGGCGCAGTGCCACCGGCACGCTTTCGCCATAATCCACATGGCCGCCACAAGCTGTGTCCCACCTGCCGGGTTGTATGTCTTTCCACGAAGGACGTTTCTGCAAATACAAACGGCCCTGACTGTCAAACACATGCAGATGCACTACCGGGTGCAACAACATGCTCCCGCCATGCGCACGGCTCCTTGTCATCGACCCTACTACATTCCCGTCGCTGTCTACAATGGGAAATAATTCTTCCCCGTTATCTTTCATTTTTTCCATATCCCATTCACACAATACAAGAATGGAGACCTGTTCCACACTACGGGACAAGTCTCCATTCAGTTATTCAATACATGCCGACACACTTAACTGTTGCCGGCACTAACGGCAGTTACCTGATTCTGTCGGCAGCCCTCACAAGTTTCTCGTCGTTCAAGATGCCTTTCCGTGCCATAAAGTTAAGCAATATGCACACCAATGGCAGACA
The DNA here is from genome assembly GCA_963609005.1 of Acidaminococcaceae bacterium. Classification (GTDB taxonomy): domain Bacteria; phylum Bacteroidota; class Bacteroidia; order Bacteroidales; family Bacteroidaceae; genus Prevotella. The sequence goes on along the minus strand of CAVDJG010000017.1, from coordinate 5,594 downwards.
GAGTGCAAACGACACGTGGAATGTTGCGCCCGGCGATGCCACTTTCTTTATGACAACAGCATAACCTACATACCATGCCAAAAGCAAGAACATGTTGCACACACACATTTTGCTCTGCAACATGCGGTTTTTATACATGAACACCGTGACAATGCTCAACGCACCGCTCAATGCCATCAGCACAAAAAGCGGACATGCCGAGAAGTCGTGATAGCCATTGCCCGAAATCCAAAGGTTGTACACCTTCGGCCCGATGCCCATTCCTGCCGGTTCGAGTTCGCCTATCGGCAGACACAGACACACCACCGACAAGACAAAAGCCACAAACAGGAATACCGATTGTTTACGCTGCAACATTATGCTTCCTCTTGGTTGTTTGCCTCGTTGTCCTGCGACGGATCACGGAAATACACGCTTCCTTCAACAAATTCCTGCGTGGCCAGCAATGTGGGTTTCGGCAGTTTCTCGTAGTAACGCGATATTTCTATCTGCTCGCGGTTCTCGAAAACCTCCTCAAGCGAATCGTTGTATGAAGCGAACTCAGCCAATTTTTTATTGAGGTCCTGCTTTATTTCAACTGCAATCTGGTTTGATCGCTTTGAAATGATAGCAACACTCTCATAGATGTTACCGGTTTCCTCGCACAAGTCCATGATGTTTCTTGTGACGGTGTTGACCGGAGCCTTTGACTTTTTGTAATCCATAAATAGTTTTTATATTTAATCTTTTGTAAATTCCTTGCACTTGCTTATGTACTTCTCGGCTGTTGTCTTGTCCTTCGAGTCGGGATATTCATTGATAAAGCCATAGCACTCGTCCTCGGCATCCTGATAGCGTTCAAGTTTTTTCTCCTCAACGCTCTGCTGGGCCAATTCATACTTGCTTTTCATTACAAGCAGAGAGAATTTCTCGCGCAAAGCCGAGTAAGGATAATCCTTAAGCGCGTTCTGTGCCGTTATTATGCATGCTTCGTAGTTGTTTCCGCCGTATGTGCAGTTGCCGAAATACTGTCCCAAATCGTAATACAGCTGAGCCGAGTACAGTTCTTTCTGCACCAGTTTGTCTTGCAAATCAAACATGCGTTGCTGAGCCACCGACTTGTTCTTTGCATCGGGAAACAAATCGAGATAATCCTGAAATGCCGAGATTGCGCTAACAGTCTGCGACTGGTCAAGACGCGGCTCGGGAGTAGACTGGTAGAGGCTTTCGCCGACATAAAACTCGGCGCTTTCGGCATAGTTTCCTTTCGGATAACTTGAATAATATTTCTTGAATGTGGCCGCAGCCCCTTCATAATCTTTGTCGCAATATTCGGCCATTGCAAGCATATAAAGGCTTTCCTGACCGTCGTCGGTGCCTTTCTTCATTGTCACGAGATCCTGCAACAAGGTTGAGGCGCGTGTGTATTTGCCCCTTGCAAAGCACTCTTTTGCGTATTCATATTTATATGCGAAATCGCTTGTCTTGTAGACGCGGTTGAACTCATTGGCACAACTTGAAAACAAGACCGATGCCAACAACGCAGCATATATGTGTATCTTCATAATTCACGCTTTTGAGGTGCAAAAATACACATAATTCGCTTACTCTCAAAGCGCAAGTTTGTTTTTTTTGAAAAAAATAGGTTTCTTTTGTATATATCCTTGCTTTTTTATTATTTTTGCCACTTGCAAATTGTCTACCTTATATATGGAATTCAAACTGACATCAAAATATTCGCCCACGGGCGACCAGCCGCAGGCCATCGACGAACTTGTTGAAGGCATACGCCGTGGCGACCGTTCGCAGGTGTTGCTGGGCGTGACGGGGTCGGGAAAGACATTCACCATGGCCAACGTCATATCAAGAATCAACCGCCCCACCCTCATTCTGAGCCACAACAAGACGCTCGCTGCCCAGTTGTATAGCGAGATGAAAAGCTTTTTCCCTGACAATGCCGTGGAATATTACGTGTCCTACTACGACTACTACCAGCCCGAAGCCTACCTTCCGGCCTCTGACACTTACATTGAAAAAGACCTTGCCATAAACGAGGAAATCGACAAACTGAGACTGTCGGCCGTGAGCGCACTGCTGTCGGGGCGAAAAGATGTCGTTGTGGTGTCGTCGGTGTCGTGCATTTACGGTATGGGAGGCCCCACGGCAATGGCTAACAGCATAGTGAAGATAAAGAGAGGGCAGACCATCGACCGCAACGAGTTCCTGCGCAAACTCGTTGCTTCGCTTTATGTGCGCAACGACATCGAACTGAAGCGCGGCAACTTCAGGGTGAAAGGCGACACCGTTGACATATTCATGGCTTACAGCGACAACATATTGCGAGTGAGTTGGTGGGACGACGAGATTGACTCCATTGAAGAACTCGACAGCACCGACTATCACCGCATAGCCACTTTCGACGATTACCAAATCTATCCGGCCAACATTTTCGTTACCACGAAAGACCAAACCGACAATGCCATACGCCTGATACAGGACGACCTCACACGGCAAATAGCCTTTTTCGAGGATGCCGGCGACCCCATACGCGCACAGAGGATAAAGGAACGTGTGGAATATGACATGGAAATGATAAAAGAACTCGGGCATTGCAGCGGCATAGAAAACTATTCGCGCTATTTCGACGGGCGCAATGCCGGCGACCGCCCCTACTGTCTGCTCGACTTCTTTCCAAAAGACTTTCTCATGTTTATCGACGAAAGCCATGTGAGCGTGCCGCAAATCGGCGCGATGTATGGCGGCGACAGAGCACGCAAGCAAAACCTCGTGGAGTATGGATTCCGGCTTCCGGCTGCATTCGACAACCGCCCGTTGCGTTTCGACGAGTTCATGGACATGACCCACCAGGTGGTGTATGTGTCGGCCACTCCTGCCGATTTCGAGCTGAGGGAGGCCGACGGCGTTGTGGTGGAGCAGATAATACGCCCCACCGGACTACTCGATCCTATTATCGAAGTGCGTCCGAGCCAAAACCAGATAGACGACTTGGAAGAAGAAATACAGAAGCGCAACGAGCAAAACGAGCGCACCCTCGTCACGACACTCACTAAAAGAATGGCCGAGGAGCTCACCGAATATCTCATCGACCACGGCATAAGGGCCTGCTACATACACAGCGACGTGGCCACATTAGACCGCGTGAAGATAATGAACGACCTGCGCGAGGGCGTCTACGACGTTCTTGTAGGTGTCAACCTGTTGCGCGAGGGACTTGACCTGCCCGAAGTGTCGCTCGTGGCGATACTCGATGCCGACAAGGAAGGATTTCTGCGAAACCACCGGTCGCTGACGCAAACGGCCGGACGCGCAGCCCGCAACGTGAACGGAAAGGTGATAATGTATGCCGACACAATAACCGAAAGCATGCAACGCACCATCGACGAGACCGCACGACGCAGGAATATTCAGCTCAGCTACAACGAAAGCCACGGCATAACACCGCAGCAGATAAGGAAAGCCATAAACGGCGACTTGGCCATCAGCCAGCCAAAGCGCGACACAAAAGCCGACACTCAACCCAAGGAAACAAAATACCGGCCCTACATAGAGCCCGACCCCATGGCCTTTGCAGCCGAACCCATAGTGAGAAAAATGACCCGCAAACAGCTCGAGAAGAGCATTGCCGCCACGACCGAACTTATGAAAGAGGCGGCAAAGTCGCTCGATTTCCTGCAAGCCGCCCAATATCGCGACGAAATAGTAAGGCTACAGTCACAACTCGAAAATGCCAAACAGTGACAAAAAGGCGGCATTTGTTTGGCAATGTGAAGTTTTGTTTATAATTTTGTAACACACAAACGCCGTATTCGCAAAATGACGAAACGCGCGCACATTGCCGCTTGAAGCGGCCCACACTACAACAACAACCCAAGAAGAAACAAAATTTTTAATCATAAAACAGAAACAATATGTTTGAAGGACAACCGAAAGGTCTTTACGCGTTGGCACTTGCCAACACTGGCGAGCGCTTTGGCTACTACACCATGCTCGCAGTATTTCTGCTCTTTCTCCAAGCCAATTTCCATTGGAGCGAAGGTCTCGCAACAACAGTTTATTCAAGTTTCCTGATGCTCGTCTATTTCCTCCCGATTGTAGGAGGAGCCATTGCCGACAGAATCGGATTCAACAAGTGTGTCACGCTCGGCATCTTCGTGATGTTCATAGGCTATCTGTGCCTTGCCGTTCCGGCAGGTGAAGGCACTCCGGCCATTGTTCTGATGGGCGCAGCACTCGTGCTTATAAGTGTCGGGACAAGTCTTTTCAAAGGCAACCTGCAAGTAATGGTGGGCAATCTCTATGACAGTCCCGAAATGCAGGGCAAGCGCGATTCGGCTTTCTCAATATTCTACATGGCCATCAACATCGGCGCCCTGTTCGCCCCCACCGCCGCAGTGAAAATAATGGACTATGCACAGAGTGCCCTCGGAGTGAGCGAGGCCGACTCCTACCACTTCGCATTTGGCGTGGCATGCGTGTCGCTCATCGTTTCCATACTCATCTACTACGGTTTCAAGAGCACCTTCGCAAGCGTATGCGAGAACACCACCGGCAAAGAGGCAGCCAAAACCACATCGGAAACAGAAACCATTTCGCCGGCCGAAACCAAAGACCGTCTCGTGGCTCTGTTCCTCGTGTTTGTGGTTGTGATATTCTTCTGGATGGCATTCCACCAGAATGGAGCCACACTCACGCTCTTTGCCCGCGACTTCACCAGCACAACGGCCACCGGAATAACCGGTATGCTATTTGACGTCACCAACCTTGTGGCCGTCATCTTCATCGTTTATGCAGCATTTGCACTGGCTGGCGCAAAGACAGCAAAAGGCAAAACCATTTCAGGCGCAGTGATACTCCTGTGCCTTGCATTCCTTGCCTACAAGTATTCAGAGTCAATCGGCACCGAGGTTGCCCTTGCCGCTCCTCTCTTCCAGCAGTTCAACCCGTGCTTCGTGGTAGGTCTCACACCCGTGTCAATGGCCGTTTTCGCATGGCTTGCAAGAAAAGGCAAAGAGCCTTCGGCACCGAGAAAAATCGGACTTGGAATGCTCGTGGCCGGATTGGGCTATGTCATTATGGTTTGCTCGTCGCTGGGCCTTGCCTACGACGGCGGCGCAAGAGTGTCGCCCAACTGGCTCGTGAGCACCTATCTTGTGCTTACCTTTGCCGAACTTCTGTTGTCGCCCATGGGCATCAGCTTCGTTTCCAAGGTGGCTCCTCCAAAATACAAGGGTGTGATGATGGGATGCTGGTTTGGCGCAACGGCCATAGGCAATTTCCTCGTGATGATTCCCGGACTGCTGTGGAAGCACATTCCGCTCGCAGGCGTATGGGGCGTGCTCGTGGCATTGTGCCTGCTCTCGTTCCTGTTCATATTCTCTGTGATGAAGAAACTTGAGAAAGTGAGCTGATTGAAAAGTCACGCCCATATGCCATGAGAGACATATGGGCGTGGCATTTTAATATACTACTTTTTATGTAGGTTTTGATACTCACTCTTTGTCATTATACCTTCTCTTGCTTTTTCCATGTTTTCTGCATCCTTGTAGAAAATCCAATGAATGATGTGGTTACCGCCATAGGTTGACGAATAGTCC
>CAVDJG010000016.1:0-15753 GCA_963609005.1 Acidaminococcaceae bacterium | reverse complement strand
GCCATATTTCTACGGTTCATACAGCAACCACGAAAGCAAGCGCGACCGCAAGCTGCTGCTCAACAGGCGCGAAATAAACAAATTGCAGGAAGCCACCAAAATGGTGGGCTTCACGATAGTTCCCATACTCATATTCATCGACGGCAACGGAAGGGCCAAGGTAGACGTGGCCCTTTGCAAGGGAAAGAAAGAATATGACAAGCGGCAGACACTGAAAGAAAAGGAAGACCGCCGCGAAATGGACAGAGCCATGAAACGTTACTGACCCGCAAACATCAAAGCATGGGAATAAGAGAGGCAATTAAAAACCGGGTGTTGGTGCTCGACGGGGCCATGGGCACAATGATACAGCAATACAACCTCGACGAACAGGACTTCAGAGGCTACAGGTTTTTGAACGTTGAGGGAATGATGCGCGGCAACAACGACATGCTCAACATCACACGCCCCGACGTAATATCCGAGATACACTGCAAATATCTCGAAGCCGGAGCCGACATAATCACTACCAACACATTCAGCAGCCAGCGCATTTCAGAGGCCGACTACCACTTGGCCGACTATGCGCGCGAAATGGCATACACCGGTGCACGGCTGGCACGCGAGGCCGCCGACAAATATTCCACAGCCGAAAAACCGCGTTTCGTGGCAGGTTCGGTGGGCCCTACCAACAAGACTTGCTCGCTGAGCCCCGACGTGAGCAACCCGGCAGCACGCGACGCTACCTATGAAATGATGTTCGATGTCTACCACGAACAGATTGACGCCCTTGAGCAGGGCGGCGTTGACGCGGTGCTCATAGAGACCGTGTTTGACACGCTCAACGCCAAAGCCGCAATCGACGCAACACTGCAAGTGTCACGCGAACGGGGCAGAGACTTGCCCATAATGCTGAGCATCACGGTGAGCGACCTTGCCGGAAGAACATTAAGCGGACAAACTCTTGAAGCCGTTTTGGCAAGCGTCAGCAGTTTCCCCATATTCTCAATTGGCCTTAACTGCTCGTTCGGGGCCAGGCAAATGAAGCCTTTTCTGGAGGAACTGGCACGCAAAGCACCTTATTATATAAGTGCCTATCCCAACGCCGGACTGCCCAACAGTCTTGGACAATACGACGAGACTGCCGAGAGCATGGCCCCGCAAATAGCCGAATTCATCGACGAACGTCTCGTGAACATCATCGGCGGATGCTGCGGAACAACCGAGGAATTCATCAAGAAATACTCCGAAATCGTAGCCGGAAAGCCCATACACGTTCCCGTTACGCCCCCCGACACACTGTGGTTGAGCGGTCTTGAGCTTCTCGACGTCACTCCGTCGGTGCATTTTGTGAATGTAGGCGAACGCTGCAACGTGGCAGGTTCAAGGAAATTCCTGCGTCTGATAAAGGAGAAAAACTACGACGAAGCAATAGGCATAGCAAGAAAACAGGTGGCCGACGGCGCATTGGTAATCGACATAAACATGGACGATGGCCTGCTCGATGCAAAGCAAGAAATGGTGACTTTCCTTAACATCATCGCTTCGGAGCCCGAGATTGCAAAAGTGCCGATAATGATCGACTCCTCGAAATGGGAGGTAATACAGGCCGGACTGCAATGCGTTCAGGGCAAATGCATTGTCAACTCAATATCGCTTAAAGAGGGCGAAGAGGTGTTTCTGAGCCATGCCCGCGACGTGATGCGCTACGGTGCTGCCGTTGTCGTAATGTGTTTCGACGAAAAGGGGCAGGCCACTTCCTACGACCGCAGAATAGAAATAGCAGAACGCGCCTATCGCCTGCTCGTGGACAAAGTGGGCATGAACCCGCTCGATATAATCTTCGACCCCAACATCCTGGCCATTGCAACCGGAATGGAGGAGCACGACAACTATGCAGTAGACTTCATAAGGGCCGTTGAATGGATACGCAAGAACCTTCCAGGAGCCCATGTCAGCGGCGGTGTGAGCAATCTCTCGTTCTCGTTCAGGGGCAACAACTACATAAGAGAGGCCATGCACGCCGTGTTTCTGTACCACGCCATAGGCAAAGGCATGGATTTCGGCATCGTCAACCCGGCTACAAAAGTGGCCTACGCCGACTTGCCTCAAGACCACCTAAGCATCATCGAGGATGTGGTGCTCAACAGAAAGCCCGGCGCATCAGACAAGCTGATAACCCTTGCAGAGGAGATTAAGGCACAGAACGATATTGCCAAAAACGCAAAATCGGCAAGCGGAGCGCCTTCAACAACCAGTTCTGAACCCGAATGGCGCAAGGCACCGGTCGAAGAACGCCTTGGCACAGCCCTCGTAAAAGGCATACCCGACTATCTCGAAGACGACCTTAAAGAGGCTCTCGGCAAATTTCCTACGGCAGTAAACATCATAGAGGGACCGCTGATGAACGGCATGAACACCGTGGGCGACCTTTTCGGATGCGGAAAGATGTTTCTGCCACAGGTGGTGAAGACCGCACGCACCATGAAGAAAGCCGTAGCGATATTACAGCCATACATAGAAAACGAGCGTACAACCGGGCAATCGAAAAACGGGAAAGTGCTGCTCGCAACTGTAAAGGGCGACGTGCACGACATAGGCAAGAACATTGTTTCGGTGGTGATGGCCTGCAACAACTACGAAGTGATTGACTTGGGAGTCATGGTTCCCGCCGAACAGATAGTGAACAAGGCTAAGGAGGAACATGTTGACATGATAGGTCTAAGCGGACTGATAACCCCAAGTCTTGAAGAAATGGTGCATGTGGCCACCGAAATGGAAAAGGCTGGCTTGGACATTCCCATTATGGTGGGCGGAGCAACAACAAGCCAACTGCACGCCGCCTTGAAGATAGCCCCTGCATATAGCGGCATCGTGGTGTGGGTTAAGGACGCCGCACAAAACCCAATAGTTGCCTCGAAACTCATGAACGGCAACGAACGTAAAGTGTTTGAGAAAGAATTGCAAGCCACCTACAAGCGGCTTCGCGAAGAATACGCCCAAAAGCAGGAACGCATATCGTCACTCAACGAGGCACGGAGCAACAAGCTCAACCTCTTCAAAGACGAATAACAGGCACAAGCCGCACAATGCACGGCATTTGACCTGTGGGACATGCCGCGGAAACAGAATGCGGCGCAAGCCTTACAACGATAACATACAAGCACCTCAGCAATTTGGGGAATATACAATAAACAGTAACAACAGATATGACTTTCAAACGAAAAAGAGTATGGCACTGCCTTCCCGGGCAAGAGCCTACCGAACTTGACAAGAAAGTAATGTATTGGGAGAGCAAGGGCAAGGAAGTGCCTTCACGCGAACTGATAAAGACTCCCGAACAGATTGAAGGAATACGGCGCAGCGGTGTGGTAAACACCGGCGTGCTTGACGAGGTTGCCAAGAACATACATGCAGGCATGAACACACTCGAAATAGACAAGATATGCTACGACTACTGCGTTAGCCACGGAGCCACGCCAGCCTGTCTCGGCTATGAAGGCTACCCCAAAAGCGTGTGCACAAGCATCAACGAGGTGGTGTGCCACGGCATTCCGAAAAAGGAAGACGTGCTGCAGGAAGGCGACATCGTGAATGTTGATTTCACGACAATACTCGACGGCTACTACGCCGACGCTTCGCGCATGTTCATCATAGGCAAGACAACACCCGAAAAGGAACAACTTGTGAGAGTGGCAAAGGAATGCCTTGAAATCGGAGCAGAGGCCGCCAAGCCCTACGGATTTGTTGGCGACATCGGACACGCAATACAGAAGCATGCCGAAAAATATCACTACGGCGTGGTGCGCGACCTGTGCGGACACGGAGTAGGACTTGAATTTCACGAAAAACCCGACGTGATGCACATCGGACACAAAGGACAGGGCATGCTGCTTGTGCCAGGAATGGTATTCACGATAGAGCCTATGATTAACATGGGCACATGGAAGGTGTTCATCGATGCCGAAGACGAATACGGATGGGAGGTAATAAGCGGCGATGAGAAGCCGAGCGCACAATGGGAACACACCTTCGTTATGACCGAACACGGTGTTGAAATACTCACGCACTAAACGCCGTTTCAAATGAAACAGGCGTAAACAGCAGCCAAAACATCATTTTCACAATTGATTTTGAAGAACAAAAAATGGCCGAACCAATATATATATTAGGAATTGAAAGCAGTTGCGACGACACGTCGGCAGCTGTATTGCGCAACGACGTTCTGCTCAGCAACGTCACGGCATCGCTGGATGTCCACCGCGAATATGGCGGCGTTGTGCCCGAACTCGCATCAAGGGCTCACCAGCAGAACATTGTTCCGGTAGTAAGCGCAGCATTGAAACGGGCAGGAATAACAAAAGAACAACTGGCAGCAGTGGCCTTCACGCGCGGCCCGGGGCTTATGGGATCGCTCTTGGTAGGCGTTAGTTTTGCCAAAGGCTTCGCACGCAGCCTCGGCATACCGATGATTGACGTCAACCACCTGCAGGGACATGTGATGGCACACTTCATAAAAGAGAGCGATGACGACAACTCCAATCCTCCGCTGCCATTCATCTGTCTGCTCGTGAGCGGAGGCAACTCGCAGATAGTGAAGGTGAATGCCTACAACGACATGGAGGTGCTCGGACAGACAATCGACGACGCTGCCGGCGAAGCGATAGACAAATGCTCGAAGGTAATGGGCTTGGGCTATCCCGGAGGACCAATCATCGACCGTCTCGCAAGGCAGGGAAACCCGCTGGCCTACAAGTTTGCCGAACCGCACATAGCAGGTCTCGACTACAGTTTCAGCGGCTTGAAGACATCATTCCTTTACAGTCTTAGAAAATGGATAGCCGACGATCCCGACTTCATTGAGCATCACAAGAACGACCTCGCAGCAAGCCTTGAGCACACAATAGTTGACATATTGATGAAGAAACTGCGCCTTGCAGTGAAGCAGACGGGCATAAAGCATGTGGCCGTAGCCGGTGGTGTGTCGGCAAACAACGGATTGAGAAACGCCTTCCACGACCACGCCAAAAGATACGGATGGCACATATACATACCCAAATTCAGCTACACTACCGACAATGCTGCCATGATTGGCATAACGGGCTATAAGAAATTCCTCGACAAGGAGTTTTGTTCGATAGACAAGCCGGCTTTTAGTAAAGTAACATTTCAATAAATAAAAAGATGGAATTCGAGAAGAAAATATTAAGCAGAGAGATACAACAATACCTGTATGAGTCTGGCAAGACCGTAGGTTCGGCCGAGAGCTGCACCGGAGGCCGCGTTGCCGAAGCGATAATTGCCGTTCCCGGAGCGTCGGCATACTTCAAGGGCGGCATCGTGTCATACACTAACGAGATTAAAGAGAACCTGCTTGGCGTGAGCGCCGAACTGCTCGCCGAAAAAACGGCAGTGTGCGAAGAAGTGGCAGTGGCCATGGTTCAAGGGGCCATAAAGGCCTTGAACGTGGACTATGCCATAGCCACTACCGGCATTGCAGGGCCTGGCGGAGCCACCCCGGGCAATCCTGTCGGAACGATATGGATAGCCTGCGGCAGTGCCGACAAGGTGGAAACGATAAAATTGCAGGAGGACTACGGACGCGACATAAACCTCGCGATTGCCACGAGCAAGGCTTTGCAGCTTTTCCTGAAATTCCTGAAAGAGAATGAGGAAAAGCAACAATAAAAGGCTTCGTTAGGCAAGTTCACAACGAACAACAAGCCAACAACGCGACATCAGCTTATAAACAGAAGGCGGTGGCAGGTGATTTTTCTCACCTTCCACCGCCTTCTGCATTGCGCCACATGTGCCAATCAGTGCATCAATGCTGCTTTCCCGTACACATGCACACACATCACAAGCCTAAAACTCGCTTGTGAAATGGAATTTTATATGCTTGAAATCCTGTTGCGCCATGCTCAACACATAGCCCGAATCGGCCAGAAATACATCACGTCCGTCACGGTCTTTGGCCATATACTGATACTTGCGCTTCTTGAATGCATCGAGTTCGGCATCGTCGTCGCTTTCTATCCAGCACGCCTTGTAAAGGTGCACAGGCTCCCAACGGCACTTGGCGTTATACTCATTTTCAAGGCGATACTGTATAACCTCAAACTGAAGCTGGCCCACAGTGCCTATAATCTTGCGCCCGTTGAACTGGTTTACGAACAACTGTGCCACACCTTCGTCCATAAGCTGGCTTATTCCCTTCTCGAGTTGCTTCGACTTCATCGGGTCGTCGTTCTCGATATACTTGAACATCTCGGGCGAGAACGACGGCAATCCCCTGAAATGCAGAGTCTCACCATCGGTCAGTGTGTCGCCTATCTTGAATATTCCGTTGTCGGGCAAGCCCACTATGTCGCCCGGCCAAGCCTCTTCTATCGTGCTCTTTCGCTGTGCCATAAACTGTGTAGGCGAAGAAAAGCGCACAGTCTTGCCAAGACGCACATGCAGGTAAGGCTTGTTGCGCTCAAACTTGCCGCTGCACACCTTGCAGAAAGCTATGCACGAGCGGTGATTGGGGTCGATATTGGCAGTTATCTTGAATATGAAGCCGGTGAATTTAGGTTCTTCGGGCATCACTTCGCGCTCTTCGGCCTTTGTCGAACGCGGCGAGGGAGCTATTTCAACAAAACAGTTTAGCAGTTCCTGCACGCCGAAATTGTTGAGTGCAGAACCGAAGAATACAGGAGCAACTTCGGCCGAACGGTAGGTATCGACATCGAATTCGGGATACACGCCGCTCACCAGTTCAAGGTCGTCGCGCAGTTGTTGGGCATCCTGTTCGCCTATCTGCGCCTCCAGTTCGTCGGAATTGATGTCCACCTCAACCTTCTCCGTAACGCGTTGCTTGTCGGGTTTAAACAGGTCGAGCTTGTTTTCGTAGATGTTGTACACACCCTTGAATTTCGCTCCGATATTGATAGGCCACGAAAGCGGGCGCACCTTTATCTTGAGTTCGGCCTCAAGCTCGTCGAGCAAGTCAAACGGGTCGCGTCCCTCACGGTCCATCTTGTTGATGAATATGATTACCGGGGTGTTGCGCATGCGGCACACCTCCATAAGTTTGCGTGTCTGCGTCTCCACACCTTTTGCTCCATCGACTACGATTATGGCCGAATCGACTGCCGTCAGAGTGCGGTAAGTGTCCTCGGCAAAGTCCTGGTGTCCGGGAGTGTCGAGAATATTCACCTTATAACCCTCATAGTCGAACTCCATCACCGACGTTGACACCGATATTCCACGCTGTTTCTCGATGTCCATCCAGTCTGATGTGGCAGTCTTGCGTATCTTGTTGCTCTTTACAGCACCGGCCACCTGTATCTGTCCTCCAAACAGAAGGAATTTCTCGGTGAGCGTTGTTTTACCCGCATCGGGGTGAGATATGATGGCGAACGTTCGCCTGCGTTCTATTTCCTGGTTCATATTTACTTATTGTCCAATTGACTGATGCACTCGGCGAGGCTCTCCTCCCAATGCGGTATTTCGATGTTGTATGTTTGCTTTATCTTTGTCTTGTCGAGCACAGAGTAGTGCGGGCGGTGGGCCGGTGTGGGATATTCGCTCGTGTGCAGAGGCTTCACATGGCAACCTGTTATGCCTGCGATGCGGTGTATGGCTTTGGTGAAGTCATACCAGCTTGTCACCCCTTCGTTGGAGAAATGATATATGCCCGGCACTATGCCCTTGTCAACGGCCGTCATAATGGCCACGGCGAGGTCGCGTGCATAAGTGGGCGTGCCTATCTGGTCGAAAATCACCCCCAGTTCGGGCTTCTCCTTGCCGAGCCTCATCATTGTCTTCACGAAATTGTTGCCGAAGGTGCTGTAGAGCCATGCCGTGCGCACAATCATGCTCTGCTTGCAGTTCTTCACTACGAGTTGTTCGCCGGCGAGTTTAGTGCGCCCGTAGACACTGTCGGGACAAGTGCCGTCGGTTTCAACATAGGGCGTATGCTTGGTGCCGTCAAACACATAGTCGGTAGACACCTGCACCATCCATCCTCCACGGCGGCCTATTGCGGCTGCGAGCCATCCCGGGGCATCGGCGTTGAGTTTGCTGCAAAGCGCCTCGTTCTCCTCGGCCCTGTCCACGGCAGTATATGCCGCACAGTTTATTATACCGTCGATGGAATGATCGTCAACAAAGCGTTCGATGGCTTGCGCATCGGTTATGTCAAGTTCGTTGACATCGGTATTGAAGAAATTATAGTTTTCATGGCTCTTTTCCAAGAGCTGGATTTCGTTTCCCAGTTGGCCGTTACAGCCTGTAACCAAAATGTTCATAGCATTGAAATACAATTAGTCGTCTTCAAATTTCAGACCTTCGTTCCGGTCTTTTATATAATAGTCGCTGAGCATTCCCACGAATGTCGATATTTCCTTCACGGCATGTTCAGTGTCGGGACTTATCGCTTTGCCCTGCAATCTCAGCAGCATGGTGCCGTAAAGAGCGTCGAGACACGTTTCAATCTCGTTCACCTGCTTGTCGCCCTTGTTGCGCAGCTCCACGATGAACGGCAGCACCTTGTAATACTCGGCGTTGTAAAACGGAAATTTGCCGCTCTGCAGCAGTCTGTTGTGCAGGTCGTTCATGTCCTGCACCAATATGCTGTTTATCTGCAGATGCCCTTTTTCGCGTTTTCCCTCCTGATTCATCATGGTTATCAGGTTGCCATACCAGTCGGTCATTTCCTCTTTCTGCCCGTCGGTATAGTCGAAACGGCTGATGTATTCCTTCTTCAGTCTCGACAACTGGCAACCATAGGCACGGATGATGTCCTCAACCTGCCACATATACAGCACATATTCAGCTATGCTTTTCTTTCTTAATTCCTGAGCGATATACATCCTTTTGGCATTGAAATATATTATAATGAACTGTCACTCCACCCTGCTGTGCAACACTCAGCACAAAGCAATGTCACGGCATGTAGCTTCAGACGCAGCACGCAGTGGGCCACATCTCTCCGGCACGAGTGCCGCAGGGCACGTCAGTAAGGCAGCTTGTAGAGGTTGAAAACGGTGCCTACGAGCATTATCACCGAAAAAATAATTACTATCCAACCCACTATTCTGTTGATAAGCAAGATGCCGTTGTCGTCGAATTTCCCGCGCACCTTGTCGATGAGCCACGTCAGTCCGAACCACCACAGCACGGCTCCGCCCACGACACTCGCATAGCCAATGCCCATTTCTATCGGACGGTTGGGCACGACAAACGCGAACTGCGCAAACAGGAAGATGAAAAGGAATATTATGAGCGGATTTGACAGTGTCACGAGAAACGCCGTTATGCCGTTGTGCACAAGCGACCCCTTGCTGCGGCGCGTGCTGCGGTGCAGCTTGCGCGTGGGGTTGGAGCGGTAGCAGTATATGCCGAAAATGAGCAGAAGCACGCTTCCGCTTATCTGGAGCAGAAACCTGTTGCGCTCGTTGTTAACGAAATTCATCACGAAGCTCATGCCAAATCCGGTGAGCAGAGCGTAAATAATGTCGCTCACAGCAGCTCCGATGCCCGTGACAAACCCATACCAACGGCCTTTGTTGAGTGTGCGCTGTATGCAAAGCACACCAACAGGACCCATGGGCGCCGACGCCATAATGCCTATCAGGATGCCCTTCAATACAAAGTCCAATATGTCTAACTGAATAGGAAACTGCATAACGGGTGCAAAATTGCGAATTTTATGCGATATAGGCAAATTTTATATTGAAAACTTTGTGCGTTACGGTATTTTTAATACCTTTGTCTGAAAATGGCCGGAACGCCAGACACGCGCATAAACACTGCATAAACCCAGTCTTGCGCGTGCCCCGAAGCGCCCCGGCCGCCTATCGTTACCAATTAATTTACCAAATAAAAACAAGCAAACATGACTACAGAAGAATCTTTGAAACCGTATGTTATCGGTCTTGACCTTGGCGGAACAAACTCCGTATTCGGCATCGTTGACAGCCGTGGCGACATAAAAGTAACCACAGCTATAAAGACTCAGGGCTATTCCGACGTTAACGACTACGTTGATGCAGCCGTTGATGCACTGCAGGTGATAATCGACCAGGTGGGCGGAATCGAAAAGATAAAGGCTATGGGAATAGGTGCTCCCAACGGCAACTACTATAACGGAACAATAGAATTTGCACCCAACCTCGAGTGGGGACACAGTGGCATCGTGCCTCTGGCCAAACTCTTCTCCGACAAACTCGGCATACCCGTGGCTCTCACCAACGATGCCAACGCCGCAGCAGTGGGCGAAATGACCTATGGCGTGGCTCGCGGAATGAAGAATTTCATAGTTATCACGCTCGGCACAGGCGTAGGTTCGGGCATCGTTGTCAACGGACAACTCGTTTACGGAAGCGATGGTTTCGCCGGAGAGCTCGGCCATGTCATCGTTAAAGAGAACGGACGTCCGTGCGGATGCGGACGCAACGGATGTCTCGAAGCCTACTGTTCGGCAACCGGCGTGGCACGCACTGCACGCGAATTGCTCACCACAACCGACCAGCCGTCGCTCCTGCGCGAGCTCGATCCCGAGAAGATTACATCGCTCGACGTGTCGATTGCAGCATCGAAGGGCGACAAACTCGCGCTCGACATCTACGAGTTCACAGGCAGAATGCTTGGCGAGGCTTGCGCAAACTTCGCTGCATTCTCTTCGCCCGAGGCTTTCATCTTCTTCGGCGGCCTCACCAAAGCAGGCGACTTGATTATGAATCCCATAAAGAAGGCCTACGAAGAGAACGTGCTCAACATATTCAAGGGCAAGGCAAAATTCCTTGTCAGCGGTCTTGAAGGTTCTTCGGCAGCAGTGCTCGGAGCCTCGGCCGTGGGTTGGGACATAAACTAATCCACCGCAACGCTTGCCCTTTTTAACGGCAACAAGTGCGTGAATGCGTCGGCACAAAGCCCGCATCCACGCACTTTTTTTTGTCTTTTGCGGCATGCACCGCATGCAGCACACACGCACGGCAGACGCTGCACACGCGTGCAGCATGCGCTGCTACGCGCCAACAATGCGCTGCACTGGCCCGAAGCATGCACTTTTTCAGTTGTTCTTACGGTAGCTTGCCACTGCCCACACATTTACAATCACGGCAAAAACAGCAAGAGCCAACACCTGATGTGCAATGCAACTGAAGTCGCCTCCACGCACAAACACCGTGCGTATGGCATCGATGAAATAGTGCATGGGGTTGACGGTTGTTGTGATCAAGGCCCAGTCGGGCATGGAACGCACGGGAGTGAAGAGGCCGCTAAGCAACAACAGGCACATCACCACAAACCACATGACAAACACGGCCTGCTGCATGGTGTCGTTGTAGTTGGAGATTACAAGCCCCATGCCGCTCACTATGAATGCCAGAAGCATGGCCAGCAGATAAACCAGGGCAAGACTGCCGGCCGAGGTGATGCCGTAAATGGCCCAAGCCAGCACAAAGCACACGGTCATCACCACCATACCGATGAGCCAGCAAGGCATGAGCTTGGCGAGAATAAACTCCCATTTCTTCACGGGCGTCACGTTTATGGCCTCTATTGTGCCGCTTTCCTTTTCGCCCACGATGTTGAGTGCCGGCAGAAAACCGCACATGAGCAAGATGAGAATGGCCATCAACGACGGGATTATGAAGAGTTTGCAGTTTAAGTGCTTGTTATAAAGATAGAGTACCGACACCAGTGTGTCGGCAGACAACAGTCTGCCCTGCATGCCATGCCCCGATGCCTGTGCCATGTGCTGCGAAACGATGTTGCCGAGATAAGCCACGCCCATGGTACCCTTCGTGCCGTTCACGGCATTGGCGGCCACAAAAATCTGCGGAGCCTCTCCCCTCTTCGTTTCACGCTCAAAGTGCTGCGGTATCTCCACTATCACGTCGGCCCGGGAGCGTTCCACATCGGCCAAGGCCTCGGCATAGCCTGCTTTCTGTCCGCCGAAAACGAAATAGCCGCTTGCCCCGATGCGTTGCACCAGTTGCGACGACAATGTGGAGCGGTCGTTGTCAACTACATCCACCACGATATTCTTCACTTCGGTGTCCATAACCCAAGGCATGACACACATTATCATCACCGGAAATGCCACGATGAGGCGCATGACAAAGGCGTTGCGCCTTATCTGCAGAAACTCCTTGCGGAGCAAATGTTTCAGTTGCATAACTATTCCAAGCGGTTTTTAAAGTTAAGCAGTGCGGCCGAAAGCAGCACTACGGCCATGGCCGACAACACACATATCTCCGACACTACCCCTTCTGCGCCGACACCCATTACCATCAGCTTGCGCATTGCCGAGATGTAGTATCTCGGCGGGATAACGGCCGAGACCCATTGCAGCACTTCGGGCATGCTCTCCACGGGGTAAACCATTCCGCTGAGCAATATGCACGGCATCATGAGCATCATGGCCGATGCAAGAAGCGCAACGAGTTGAGTTCGGGCCACGGTGCTTATAAGCAGTCCGAGCGACAAGGCAAGTATGATGTATATGCCCGAAACCACATATATCAACACCAGACTTCCGGCCAGCGGAACCGCCAACACGAATTTGGCCATGGCAAGGATGCAGGTGAGAATGACGAAGGCAAACACAAGATAGGGCACTGCCTTGGCCACGATTATCATCAGCGGACGCACGGGGCTAACCAAAAGCACCTCCATTGTGCCCCTTTCCTTCTCTCTCACGATGCTGATGCTTGTCATCATGGCACATATCAGCATAAGTATTATGCCCATAATGCCCGGCACGAAATTGTAGCTGCTGCGCAGTTGCGGGTTGTAGAGAAGCCTGGCCGAAAGGGCCGACTGCGGCACAGCACTGCCCGTATGCATGGTTTCGCAGGCCAATATCTGGGTGGCATAGTTGGCATATATCTGTGCCATGCTCGGGTCGGCGCCGTCGGTTATCACCTGCACGCTCTTGCCGCCGCTGCCAAACACCACCGCGATGTCGGCCTTCTGGTGCCTTATCAGCGTCTCGGCCTCGGCCGTGGTGTTCACCTTATATAATATATTGAAATACTCGTTTGCCCCCAGCCTTTCCACCATTTTCTGCACAGGCAGTCCGTTGCAGGAGAGCACTGCCACGGTGCGCACATTGCGCACATCGGTGGAAATGGCAAAACCGAATAGGAGCATCTGCACTATGGGAATGCCGAAGAGGATGAGCATAGTGCGTTTGTCGCGCAATATGTGCCTCGTTTCTTTTATGACGAATGATAGGAACCTGTTCATTTGATATTTACAAAACAAAAAGAGTGAATGCTTAAATTCTCCAGGAAAGCGTCATTTTCTCGTTGCCTGGCGTGCCAGACAGGTGAAAACACCGTCGATGTCGGGCTGGTGCCATTCCCGTTTCAGTTGTTCGGGCGAACCCATGGCCTTTATTTTTCCGTCAACCATTATTGATATGCGGTCGCAATACTCCGCCTCGTCCATGTAGTGGGTGGTTACAAACACCGTTATGCCACGCCTGGCGGCATCGTAGATGAGTTGCCAGAACTGGCGGCGCGTGGCAGGGTCGCACCCTCCCGTTGGTTCGTCGAGAAACACTATCTCGGGCTCATGGAAAATGCTTACCGAGAAGGCGAGTTTCTGTTTCCACCCCAAGGGCAAATCGGCAACGATGTCGTTGCCGTGCTCGGCAAACTGAAGCCGGTGGAGCAGTTCTGCGGTCTTGCGTTTTATTTCGGCATCGCCCATGCCGTAAATCCCGGCAAACAGGCGTATGTTTTCACGCACGGTCAAATCGTTGTAGAGCGAGAATTTCTGGCTCATGTAGCCTATGTGCTTCTTTATCTGCTCGTGTTCGGCCATGATGTCGCAGCCTGCCACCTGCCCGCTTCCGCCCGTAGGGCGTGTCAGCCCCGTGAGCATGTGCATAGCCGTGGTCTTGCCGGCACCGTTGGCACCGAGGAAACCGAATATTTCGCCGCGCTCCACCGAGAAGGTGATGTCGTCAACGGCACGAAACGAACCGAATGTCTTCACAAGATGCGCAATATCAATCGGTTTGCCGCGCCCCGCCTGTTGCCTGTCTTCCGCCGAGGCGGTGCTGCCCGTGCAGCCCACCCGGTCTGCCATTTTGTCGGGACAGAACACGTCTTTGAAGGTTTCGAGCATTTCGCCGGGCTTGCCTATGCCCATGATTTTGCCTTTCTGCATGAAGGCTATGCGGTTGCAACGGCGCACTTCGTCGAGGTATGGCGTTGACACGACAATGGTCATGCCACGATGGGCAAGCGTTTCGAGCGTGTCCCAAAACTCCTTGCGGCTCACGGGGTCAACCCCGGTGGTTGGTTCGTCGAGCAGAAGCAGGCTTGGCCTGTGCACCAATGCACACGAAAGGGCGAGTTTCTGTTTCATTCCGCCCGACAACGCCCCCGCCCGTCGGGTTTTGAAAGGCTCTATCTGTGCATATATTGCCTTTATGTTGTCATACTCCGCCTCGACGGTAGTGCCGAAAAGCGTGGCAAAAAATTCAAGGTTCTCCTCCACCGACAGGTCTTGGTAGAGCGAGAACTTGCCGGGCACATAGCCTATTCGTTTCCTTATCTCGGCCATGCCGCCAACCACGTCAAACCCGTCTACCGTCACCGAAAAGCCTTTGCCGCAGCCCTTGTCATTGATGCCGTTGCCCAAACTCGCCTTTTTCTTCTTTGCCGTGGCATTACCGTCGGGGAGCACAAGCGTGGCAAGGATGCGGAACAGCGATGTCTTGCCCGCCCCGTCGGGCCCTACAAGACCGAATATCTCGCCTTTGTCCACCGAAAACCCCACGTCGTGCAATGCCTCCACCTCACCGTAATGCTTGGAGACATGTTCTACTATGATTGCCTTACACATAACCGTTTTTCAATCGGCAAGACCTTGGAATTTTGCCTCGCCATACATACCTATCTTTATATAGCCGTCGTTCTTCACGGCAATCTTCACTGCATACACCAGGTTGGCACGCTCGTCGTCGGTAAGGACGGTCTTGGGCGTGAACTCCGATTTGGGCGAAATCCACACCACCTTGCCTTGATAACTGGTTTTACTGTTGCCGCCATAGTCGGCAAACACTTCAACGCGCTGCCCCAACTTCACGCTCTTGAGCTGGGCCGAGGTGATGTAGGCCCGCAGAAACATGCGGTCGGTGTCGGCAATCTTGAACACGGGTTTGCCAATAACGGCATATTCGCCCTGTTCCATGTATTTTTCGATTACCGTTCCCGATATGGGCGACACGATATGGCACTTTCTAAGCTGGTCGGCCACCTGCAGTTTCTGAATGTCGGCCGTGCCCATCTGCGCGTTAAGACTGCTTGTAGAGGTGTTGAGCGAAGATTGCAACGCTTCAAGCTGGCGCTGCAACACCTGCACCTGGTTTCTTGCATCGTCAAGACTCTTGCGGTTGGCCGCCCCCTCCTTCACCAGCACTGCAAAACGGTCATACTCCTCGCGCGCCTTTGCCAACTGCTGCCTGGTGGCCGCCATTTGCTTTTCGGTGTCGGGACGTTGCGATGCATACACCAGGCGGGTTGCTCCTATTTGCCGCGCCTTGAGGTAGAGTTGCACGGTGTCAACAAGTCCCACTTGCACGCCCCGTTCTATTTTGTCGCCTTCGTCCACGTCGAGGCGCAGCAACGTGCCGTTCTGTTCTGCCGAAACAGTAACCTCGGTTGCCTCGAAGATGCCTGTCGCGTCGGTTTCATTTTCACTGTTGCCGCATGACACCATGACCAATGCCGCCAGTGCCAAGCATAATGCATATTGTTTCTTCAT